>WRMM01000187.1 GCA_009777135.1 Candidatus Fibrimonadales bacterium | reverse complement strand
ATGGCGTTAAAACGTCCAATTGGCAGCCATTTCACAAAAAACTATGGCAGCGCAACTATTGGGAACACATAATCCGCAATGAAACGGAATATGCAAGAATTGCCCAATACATACGCAATAACCCTATCTCATGGGGAAAGAAGCATTTGAATGTGATTTTCAATATTTGTGGGTAAGGGGAAGATTCAGAGTAGCGAAATTCTCACGAAAACGCCGTTTCCATAAACAGCATCGCCCATACCCTATACCCCAAACCCAAGCATTGAGTTAATCATTGTTTAGTCTTGCCTACCGTTACTCCTTTCTCTGCAGCAAAACGCCTGTTGAAAATATCGGCAACGTGCCTGCATCCAGCGTTTGGTACATGGGTTTTTATGCGTATGACTTCTCGTTTTACCCATTCTGGCTTTGGCAAGCCTCGGCATGATTTCCGGGAATGTTTTTGCTTGCGGAAAATCAGGCGTTGCTTTTTGCGGAGGAGGGCGATAGCGGCTAGGAGCAGCAATGCTGCGGTGATTGCTATGAGGGTGGGCATGGGGGAAAGGTAGGGAAACGGAGTGACTCCTAACTTAATCCTTGTTTATGCAAATTCATTGCTTCACGGCTAATACTTTCTATGGACATTCCATTGAATAGGTTGTTTCGTCGCCATTCTGTGTAATCCATAGGCTCTTTCATTATGAGAAAGATAAACTTTTCGGCTTCCACGCAACCCAAATTGTCTATAAGAGTCTGCATACCGGCTTTTCTAAGAAGAGTGTCTGTCATTTTAATCCTCCTTTTCCCACTCTAAAACAAATTGAATTGGATTTACTATTCTCACATTGTCTGTTTTGTATTTCAAAAGACGGCTATCTGTTGTTATAAAAAAATCTGCGGAAGCTTCTATTGCACAGGCAATATGCAACGAGTCTGCGTTTTTTATACCGTATCTGGCTATTTCATTGGCTTTTTTCAGCAAGCTGTCGCTTTCAATGATGTTAATTTTTGCGTATTCGGAAAAACGCGCAATAGACAAGCTCTTATTTTCGTATGGATTTTTAATATTTTCAAGGGTTAATATATACGACCAAACCAATTCTACTTTTTCATTGACGATAAGAGTTTGTATAAATAATTTGGATTGAGTTTCCAAAGATATTCTCAGTTGCGTTTGGTCATCAAACGGACGATTATAGCAGCAATTGTCTAAATAAATTTTCATCTGTGATGTAATATACAAAAAACCAAGCCCCCTTGCATTGCCCCGTCCGCCATCCGCAAAAGCAAAATGAGCACGAAACCACTAATTCAGAGCAGCGAAATTCTCACGAAAACACCGTTTCCGCAAACGACAATCCTCAATCCCTGCGGACGTATCAACCCCTCCTTATCCGTTGGAAACGGAGCTACCCGTAACCCATCCAATATCCCTTCAGCATCCCATCCCAAGCACCAAATTTGCGACAAACTCTGGGAACTTGCTCAAAAGGCTCGCCTTTATTCCAGCAAAAAATCCACCACATTTTTGATTTTTATCCCCTCGTAAGAGGTTATAAAGTTTTTGTCTTGCGAAAGAATAACTTTTTCGTGGTTGTCTTTTATGGATTTAAGAGGAGCGATTTCTCTTTCAAAAACGCTTTTGTCAATTAAGCTTTCGCTAACCTGAAAATAAATTTTTTCTTTTGGGGTTTCAGCAATAAAATCAATCTCAAAATTCAAAAATTTCCCTATATGAACCTTGTAGCCTCGCCGCAAAAGCTCTAAAAATACAATGTTTTCCAAGATATGCCCTTTTTCTGCATCTCTGTAGCCCAAAAGCATATTCCTTATGCCAATATCAACGATATAGTTTTTGCCAAGCGTTTTTAGCAGCGATTTTCCCTTTACATCGTATCTTTTCAATTCATAAAAAACAAAGGCGTTTTGCAGCGCGGTTATGTAGCTCTCAATAGTTTTGTTGGGAGCGGATTTATGCTCCGCTTCCTTGTTGCTAACCAAGAAATTGCTTATGCTGTTTATGGAATTTATTGAGCCAATGCTGTGCGCTAAAAAGTCGGTCAGTTTTTTTAGCAGAATGCTGTCAGTTATTTTGTTTCTTTGCATTATGTCTTTGATTATAACGGTATTGTAAACGCCTTCCAGCATTTCGTAAATCATTTTTTCGTTAAAATTGTAATCTGTTGCAGCAGGCATTCCGCCGTATTTTGCGTATAGCAAAAATTTATCTTCCATTGCAAGCGCAGAATCAAAATTGTTGAAGTCCAGAAATTCCTTGAATGAGAGTGGCAGCATTTTTATTTCAACGTATCGCCCGGAAATTAAAGTGGAAAGCTCGGAAGAAAGCAGATAGGCATTGGAGCCTGTTATGTAAATATCCACATTAAAATCAACTAAAAAAGAATTTACAGCCCGCTCCCATTTTTCAACTATATGCACTTCATCAAAAAAAAGATATGTTTTCTTTTTGGCAGAAATTCGCTTTGCCACGTATGAATATAATTCTTCGTGGCTGATTATATTTTTGAACTTCATGGACTCAAAATTCATTTCTATGATTTGTTTTTGAGGAATATTCATTTTTCTAAGCTCATTTGCAAAAATGGAAAGCATTGCGGATTTTCCGCAGCGTCTTATGCCCGTTATTATTTTGACTACTTTTTTATCTTTGTAATCAAGCAATGTTTTCAGGTAAGTTTCCCTGATTTTGTAAGTTTCGCTCATATATTTAAATATAGTAAAAAAAGCAAAAGTTTTTGTATTTTTTTTACAAAAACTTTATTTTTTTGAAAGTTTTTGTTATTTTTTACAAAAACTTGCATTCGCTGCCATTCCCTCTCGCACAGAGTTATTTTTGCATATAAACCTGCGTTTTTGAGCTGATTTTGCCATTTTTTTGCTGAAAAAGGCGTTGTCTCAAAAACCATCGTTTTTGAGACAGCTATAAATATAGATTTTTTAAAGCGCAGAACGCCAAATTTGTTTCATTTAGGGCGTTTTTTCTTTTTTTGAAAAGTGTCTCAAAAAGGATGGTTTTTGAGACACGAGAAAGCCGAAAATCGTGCAAAAAAGAGTAGGCGAAACAGTTTTAAGGATATAAATATGGCTAAACTTATCCTGATTTTATCGCTTTTGGGCATTTTTTCCATTGCTCAAGAAGCGCCACAGAATATCATCACTTACGAGGCTTTCCTTGACAGCATAGCTGGGATTGCCCAAAGCATTCTCCCCGAGAAGGATAGCTTAGATGCCCGAAAGGCGGCAGCCGGCGCAGAAACGGCTGCGGCAAGGGATGAGTATGAGAGCACTGCGGACTACGAGAAGCGGCTGGCGGACTTTGAGAAGGCGAAGCAGCTTAAAATACAGGGCTTGGAGCAGGAATACCAGGCTAAAACAAAAGGCTCTGTTGACAGGCTTGCCGCCATAATAGGAGGCAAGGAAGATTTTCAGCCGGACTGGGCAGGCATTCTGCAGAAGAACGCAAGCGCGGAAGAATACAGGGAGCGCGCAAGCAGGCTTGCAGGCAAGACCGCCGAGATGAAGGAGCGCCTTTCCCAGACAAACGCCTTGCTTGGCAAGCTTGAGTTTGGCAAAGGCGATTTGGACAAGCTGCAGAAGGCTTGGAAAGAAAAGAGCATTCTCTACATTGCCCGCCTTGAGCGCGCCCAGGAGCTTATGCAAGATTATATTATCCAGGAGCAGTCAAGCGTTTTGACCACGGAAAAGAAAAAGTTTGACATGTCTCTTGGCGCCTACGATGCGGACAGGCAGGAGTTTGAGTTCAGCATGAACGACGCAGGCTCCCAGAGCGTTCCTTTTGAGTATGTCGGAAAGATAAAAATTTCTTCCCAGCAGGCTCGGGAGATGAACCGCCAGACAGACGATTTGACCGCAAGCATTGCCTACATTAACTTTCCCTTTGTTCAAAGCGAAGCTAAGATATATCCCGGCGCCAAGAAAGCCAATGTTTTTTACAAGGACGGCGAAGTTCCTACCGAAGGCTTTTTCAAGATTGTTGTCCCTGCAGGCCTGGACGATTTGGACGGCTACCGTCTCTGGGCATCCAAAGCGGATTCCATTCTGAAAGGCACTCTTGCCCCTAGAAATTTAGATTCGCTGTATGTCAGGGGCAAGGATGTTAAGATTGACTTTGGCATCAATGAGAAGAAAAAGAAAGAGAAGTCTCCATCGGAGGGTGGTTTCTGGACAGGCAGAAACATTTTGCGCATATCCATGTTTGCTCTTTCTGCAACGAGCCTTGGCCTCGGCATTGCTCAAGACGGCGATGTGAAAGACAAGCACAAAAAGGCTAACGGTCTGTATGTGGAGGCTCATCTTGCGAATGCAAGTGGCTCTGCAGATTATGGCGATAAATACAAAGCTTGGAAAAGCCAAGATAAGAAAGTCAAGGACAGCGAGAGTTTGAGAAATGGTTTTTACATTGGCGCCGGCGTGTTCGGCGCAGCCGGAATTGTGAGCTTCTTTTTTTAGCGGAGAACGGAGGATATGAAGAAAGCATTTAAAGAAGCAATTCCCGCAAGGTTCAAGAGGCCTATCTGTGAATGTTTTACCAAGCGTGCAGGTATACTTATTCCCCTCTTCCAGAGGGGTGTCAGCGCCATTAAGTTAGCCGCCGTGTTCGCTGACGGGGTGTCCCAACAACGAAATTCCGCATCACCAGAGAAACGTTGTTTTGCAAATAATGCGGTGGGGAACGCTTTGCAAAATAGGGACACCCCGTCAAGCCTGATACCTTGGCAAAATTGCAAGCGGCTTGCCACCCCTCTGGGAGAGGGGAATTGCCAATATTCGTTGCTTTTAGCTGCGTTGCTGACGTTGCTAATTTTAGCCTCCTGCTCCGGCACGGAAACTCCAGAGCTGCCGCCGCTGGAGCAGCAGGCAACGAGCAGTTCCCCT
>WRMM01000186.1 GCA_009777135.1 Candidatus Fibrimonadales bacterium | reverse complement strand
CATGGCAACGTCCATTCGCAACATGGCAACGTCCATTCGCAACATGGCAACGAACACCTACAACATCCAAATATCCACAGCAATACCGTTTACCTGCGGCAAAATCACAATTTAGATTAAAATTAAGATGCGTTGGCCCTAGATAGTTAGCCCTTTAAAACGAATAAGCCTCCCAAATTTTCTATATTCCGCAATATTATGTATTTCAAAGACATAAAATCTCTTTCCCGCGAAGAGCTTCGCAAATTTCTCTCAGATAATGGGCACAAGCCTTATCGCGCAGAGCAAATTCGCGTGTGGCTTTTCAAGCTTATGATGCAGACTTGGGAAGGATTGAATGTTCCTGCCGAGCTTTGCAAGCTGCTGGAAAGCAATTTTAAAATAAAATCTTTAAAAGAAGAAATGAAAATGGAATCCACTGACGGCACCATAAAATGGCTTTACAGAACGGCAGACGGATTGCCTGTTGAAGCGGTTATGATTCCAACGGAAACAAGGGCCTCTGTTTGCGTGTCAACGCAGTCAGGCTGCGCAATGAATTGCGTATTTTGCCGCACTGGGAAAATGGGGCTTAACCGCTCTCTTGAAGCAGGCGAGATTTTGGAGCAGATAATAAATGTGCATAAATATTTTTTGAATGAGGGACAAAATAGAACGGTTACCAATGTGATTTTTATGGGCATGGGCGAGCCGTTGATGAATTTGGATGCTGTTCATAGAACTTGCGTTTGTTTGCACGACCAAAAAGCCTTTGCTATGGGCAAGGGACGCTTGACTATTAGCACCAGTGGCGTTGCGCCAAAAATTGCTGAACTTTTGGAAAGGGATACTCCATGCCACTTGGCCGTTAGCCTTGTTGCAGCGGATAATGAAACAAGGGAAAGCCTTATGCCAGTGAACAAAAGCTGGAATTTAACGGAACTTTTGAAAGCTATAGATAACTATTTGGAGCACAGCAAAGAATGGGTTACGCTTGAATATATTTTGATAAAAGACAAAACCTGCACCAAAGCAGCTGCGGAAAATTTGATACGAATTGTTAAACCCCGCCGCTGCAAGGTAAATGCTATTGTTTTGAACAGCAATGAAAATTCCGAACTGCAAGCGCCTTCTGAACGGGAGGTGAATGAGTTTCTGGAACTAGTCAGAGCAAAATCAGTGCAAATAAATATCAGAAATCCGAGAGGGCGCGATATTTTAGCGGCCTGCGGTCAATTAAGCAACTCTTTAAACGGCAAGGAAGCAATATGAGCAATATGGCATTAACACCGAATATTCCTCAATACTGGGAACTTTTATACGAACAAGGAAAAGACGATTGGGATTTGGGCGAAGCAACGCCCGCTTTGCTTGATTTTTTTAATCATTCGTCTTGCCCTAAGGCAGGGAGCGTTCTAGTTCCTGCCGCAGGCAGAGGCTGGGATGCGGAGGCTTGGGCTAAACGCGGCCATGATGCAGTTGCCATTGATTTTTGTTCATCGGCGTTTGACGTGCTGGAAAAGCTATCCGATAGCAACAGCAATTTAATAGCATTGAATACGGATATGTTTTTGCTCAGCCCAAACCACGAGCAAATGAAAGGAAAACAATTTGATATTATTTACGATTACTTTGGTTTTAATTCCGTTCACCCTGGCAGGCGCGATGAGTATATAGAGATGTGGCTTAGAATGTTAAAAGACGATGGGCTTTTGCTAGGCTTTTTTTGCCCGCTTGACGAAGAAAAATACGGCGAATACCCGCCATACAGCATATCAAGAAAAGAGCTTGAAGTTCGATTTAATGGCATATTGAATATTGAAGAAAAAATTGTGCCAAAAAGAAGCGCCAAAGACAAGCTTGGCGATAGAACTGGCAAAGAGGAAATTTGGCTTTTGAGGAAAATACTATGACTGATGAGATTTGTCCCTGCGGTTCTGAAAAAAACTACAGCCTGTGCTGTGAACCGATAATCAAAAAAACGGCCTTTGCCGAAAACCCGGAAGCCCTTATGCGTTCGCGTTATTCCGCTTACGTAAAAGGAGAAGTTCTTTGGCTAAGAGACAGCCTAGAGGAGTCGCAGCGAAAAGACTTCGACGAAAAGGGCGCGCGCCAGTGGAGCAACGCTGCTCAGTGGCTTGGCTTGACTATTGTCAACTCTAAAGTAGATGAGGAAAACAATTCCGGTCATGTTGAGTTCATTGCAAAATTCAAGCAGAGCGGAGTTGCTAGGGAGCATCACGAGGTAACCGAGTTTGTGCGAAAAAACGGCAAGTGGCACTTGACCGAAGGTCGCATGGTCAAACCAGAGACCATTCGCAAAGAGCAAACTGTTTGTCGCAACGATCCGTGTTTGTGCGGGAGTGGAAAGAAGTTTAAAAAGTGTTGCGGACAGTGAATATGATAGAAACAATTTTAAAAAGAGTTATTGAGCAAAAAGGCGAAGTGTCTTTTCAAGAGGCTGTGGAGCTGGCAAAAGAGCCGAACAAAGATTTGCTCTATTCCGCTGCAAATGAGATTAGAGAAAAATTTTGCGGAAATGCTTTGGACACCTGCTCCATAATAAACGCTCGCTCCGGGCTGTGCAGCGAAGATTGCAAATGGTGCGCTCAAAGCGCAAAGCATAAAACGGATATAGAAACATATCCAATGGTAAGTTCAGACGAGGTTTTTGAGTGCGCTTTGCAAAACGATATTAAAGGCATAAAAAGATTTTCGATGGTTACGAGCGGTCGTAAAGTCGGCAAAAAAGACATGGAAAAATTTTGCGAAATGTACAAACGCGTTCGCGAAAAAACAAACTTGGAACTTTGCGCTTCAATGGGTTTGATAGGCAAAGAAGAACTTCTTATGCTAAAAGAAGCTGGCGTTAAACGCTACCAGTGCAACCTTGAAACTGCAAGCAGTTTTTTTCCAAAGCTTTGCACAACGCACAGCACAGAAGAAAAAAAGGCCGTGCTTCGCACGGCAAGGGAATGCGGGCTTGAACCTTGCTCCGGCGGAATTATTGGCATGGGCGAAACCTTTGAGCAGAGGGTAGAGCTTGCTTGCGAACTGCGGGAATTAGGCATTAAATCAGTTCCGATAAATATTTTGAACCCCATAAAAGGCTCCGCTTTGGAAAATGCAAAACCGCTCACAGACGAGGATATTCTAACCACAATAGCAGTGTTTCGCTTTGTGCTGCCAGATGCCTTTCTGCGCTTTGCAGGCGGCAGAATAAACATGAGCCAAGATTTGCAGAAAAAAGCATTGCAGTCAGGAATTAACGCAGCTATGGTAGGCGATCTTTTAACAACGCTGGGCACAAGCGTGGATAAGGATTATGAGATGTTTAAGGAATTGGGTTTTACCCCCTAGGATGAGCTTGTTTCAAGCTATCCTTTAACATCTCCGCGCTTACATGCGTGTAAATTTGCGTGGTGTTTGGATTGCTGTGCCCAAGAAGCTTTTGCACAGTTACAATATTTGCTCCGTTTTCGAGCAAATGCGTTGCAAATGTGTGTCTTAAAACATGAGGGCTTGCCTTGCCTTCCCAGCCTGTGGAACGAAGCAAATTGTGAATATCGCTGTAAAGTTTTCTTGTATTATAAGGCGCTTCGCCGTTTTTTGAAAATACAAAGTTTTTGGGAAAGCACGGAATTGCGTTTTTGCTTTGAAAATCCTTATATTTGCAGAGCCACTTTATAGCCTCTTTTGTCAAAGGAATTATTCGTTCTTTGCTGCCCTTGCCCCATACCCGCACCAGTTCTTCTGTAAAATTCAAATTCTCCCAAACCAAATTTGCGCACTCGGAAATTCTAAGCCCGGTTCCGTAAAGCAGTTCTAAAACCGTTCTAGCTCTTAAAGTATTTTCGCTGTCCCCGAATTCCGTTTTTAGCAGAATATCCTTTTGCGACAAAAAAGAAACCAGCCTTTGAGGTTTTTTCGGAGTTTTTATTGCAGAAGCGGGATTGTGAGCCAGTTTTTCGCAACGCACCAAATGTTTTCCAAAGCTTTTTAAGCAGGCTACGGCTTGCGATTGCGTTGCAACGGCTTTTTTGTTTTCCTTTAGACTCCAAAGCCAGTCTCTCATTAAATCCGTATTCAATTTTTCTGCTGGAATATCGTCTTGCAAAAAATCTTTGAAATCTTGCAATATACGGGCATAAGCCCTTATTGTATGCGGCGAAAATTTTCTTTGCGAGTCCAGCGATTCCAGATAGCGTTCTATTTCTTGAGAAAGCATTGTCTATTTAACAGTCGCGTAATAAATTCCATTGCTTTTCGGAGTAAATCTAACCGCCTGCCCATTGCTTTTAATAACAGAAACCTCATTGCCTTTCAAGTCAAAAACTCGCACGGTAAAGCTTTTGTTTTGAGCAGCGAATTCATGAGTTCCAACAAAGCGAACTACGGAATTTTGGAAAGATGTTTTTGCAGGAGAAATTTTTACAGGCGTAATCTCATCTGCCGGCGCAACTTTGGAAACAATGTAGGCAAGAGCGCCTAAAAATCCGGCGTTGTAGTCTATGCCGCCCTCGGTTGACGAGTAATCCAAAACATCGTCAACGTATTTGTTTGGGTTTCTGTGCCCACCCACCATGTACCCAAAGTATTTGTTTCTTTCGGGAATAACCAGCAAATCATTATAATTAGATTCATTTAGGATGTTATCGTCATTAAGAAATACGTTTCTGTGGTGGGGTTTTTGAGCCATTTCGCCGCCATGATCATCAAACCCTACAAGAAACGAATAGTCTCTGCGATTTTTTCCGAGGATAAAATCTATTTGCCTGTATATGAACTCATCAAATTCATCCGTATCTGCTAAATTTGCGTAAAGCGCGGCGCTGAACGCATGATTGCCCAAATAACGCACTGCGCCCCAACTGCCACCGACTTTTGAAATGCCTGTGCTGTGCTCGTCATTATCTGCGGTAG
>WRMM01000185.1 GCA_009777135.1 Candidatus Fibrimonadales bacterium | reverse complement strand
ATGGTTGCAGAAGGTGTTCCAACCACTCGCAGCACTTATGCGCTTGCGCAGATAAGCGGCGTGGAAATGCCGATAGTGAACGCAGTTTACGAAACGCTTTTCAACAACAAAAATCCAAAAGAAGCTATTGATGAATTAATGGCAAGGGAATTAAAGGCAGAATGAAAACCACATTGAAAACCACTTACTCCAAAACTTTTGGCCATTCCAGAGATGAAGCCGAAGATCCTTGGGCAGGCAGAGCAAAAAAGCTTGAAAAAGAGAAACCCGCAAAAAAAGCTGCTGCTCCCGCAAAGCGTGACGAAGAAGACCCGCCATGGCTAAAAACAATTTCATCTCTGGCAACGGAAAAAGGCAGAGAAAAGGAAGGATTGTTTTTAGCCGAGGGAGAGCGGGTTGTTCTAGAGATAGCCGGGCATCACAGAGATTTGGTGCAAGGCATTTATGTGGACGAAGGCTTTGACAACGAAGAGCTGCGAGAAAAAATAAAAGAAGCGAGGCTTCGCATTCATGCATTAACTCCGCCGCAAATGAAACAAGCCAGCTCTGTTGTCAGCTGCCCCGGAATTTTTGCCGTATGCCGCCTTGCAAGCGAAAAACCCAATTACGATACCGCTCGCATAATAACCCTTGTGGATGGGATTCAAGACCCGGGCAACTTAGGCTCTATTTTTCGCAATGCCACAGGCTTTGGTATATGCGGGATTATTTTGGGGCGCGGCACGGTAGATCCGTTTAATCCAAAAGTTGTTAGAGGTTCTTCGGGCTGTTTTTTGAGAACGCCATTTGAAACGGGCATAGATTTGAAAGAGCGTTTTTCGCTTTTAAGGCAAAAAGGATTTTGCATAGTGGCAACCTCGCCGCACGCAAAAAAGAGCATAACCGAATTGACCCCGCGCCAAGCAAAAAAAGTAGCTATTTTGATAGGCAACGAGGGTTCTGGCACAAACAAGCAGGTGAGCGAGTTAGCAGACGAATGGGTAAAAATACCCATGGAAAACACTCTGGAATCGCTAAACGTGGCCGTTGCTCACGGAATTTTGTGCTACCAAATTGCGCAAATGAGGGGATGATTTACTATAGTAAGCACTGATTAACGCTGATTTTTTCTAAATTCCCCCCCATGAAACAGTTATCTATTGCAGTTTTGCCCGGAGATGGCATTGGCTCTGAAATTATGAGAGAGGGAGTCAAGGTTTTGGAAGCCGCTGGCAAAAAATTTGGTTTTTCTTTGAATTTGGAATGGGCGCCCGTTGGCGGCGCGGCTTATGACTTGCATAAGCACCCTTTGCCCGAAAGCACTATAAAAACAGCAGAAGCTGCAGAAGCTATATTGTTTGGCTCGGTAGGCGGACCAAAGTGGGAAAGCTTGCCGGCTGAGCTTCAGCCCGAAAGAGGAGCGCTTTTGCCGCTTCGCAAATATTTTAAGCTATATTGCAATTTGCGCCCCGCAAGAGTGTATAAAGCGCTTGCCTCCGCATGCCCGCTAAGACCAGACATAGTTGGCGATGGCTTTGACATTCTTTGCGTTAGAGAGCTTACGGGCGATGTTTATTTTGGACAGCCCAAGGGCAGAGACGGCAAAGGCGAAGACGAAAGAGGCTTTGACACAATGGTTTATACCAGAAAAGAAATAGAACGCATAGCTCGCTTTGCCTTTGAAGCCGCCAAGCTTCGCGGCAAAAAACTTGCAAGCGTTGATAAAGCCAATGTTTTGGCAACAAGCGTTTTTTGGCGCGAAATAGTAAAAGAAATTGCAAAAGAATATCCAGAAGTAGAACTGGAGCATATTTATGTAGATAATGCGGCAATGCAGCTGATAAAAAGACCCAGAGACATAGACGTTATGCTTTGCCCGAATTTGTTCGGAGATATTTTAAGCGACGAGTGCGCTATGCTCACCGGCTCCATGGGGCTTTTGCCCAGCGCAAGCATAGCGGAAGGCTCTTTTGGGCTTTACGAGCCAGCAGGAGGCTCCGCGCCGGATATAGCAGGCAAGGGCATTGCAAACCCCATAGCCCAAATACTTTCTGCCGCGCTTATGCTAAGATATACATTCAAAGAAGAAGCAGCCGCCAAAGCCATAGAGCTTGCGGTAGAGGCTACAATATCAAAAGGCATCCGCACCTGCGACATCTGGGTTGCAGGCTGCAAAAAAGCAAGCACAGAAGATATGGGCAATGCGATAGCTGAGGAGTTGATGAATTGTAAATGCTGATTAATTCAAACTCAATGCTTTGGAATATGGGACAAGCGGCATGTAGAGCTGCATTGGCTGGGACATGGGACATGATTATTTTAAAATCATATCCCAAATAACGTAGATTTGCACATCGCTTGTCCCATGTTCCTTGTCCCAAGCGAGTAAATCAGTATTACTATTTTCTACCTTATCAAAGGCTAATAATAGGTTTTATATGAAAATTATATTTGTTGTTGATGATAGCGCAGTTAATCTGATTAAAGCGAAACAAGCATTGGATGGCCAGTATGATGTGTTTACCATGCTTTCTGCGGCTAAAATGTTTTCTTTGCTTGAAAAAATCACGCCAGATCTTATTTTGCTTGATATTGAAATGCCAGAAATGGATGGTTTTGCAACTTTGAAAAAATTAAGAGAAGATGAGCTTACGGCACAGATACCAGTTATATTTTTAACAGCTTTTAGCGATGAGGCAAGAGAATCCCACGCTTTGGAATTGGGTGCTGTGGATTTTATAGCAAAGCCTTTTTCTGTGCCCATAGTGCTTCGCAGAATAGCAAATCATTTGCATATCAACGAACTGATTAAAAAACGCACCGAACGCATAGAGCAGCTGCAAAACAACATTGTATTCGTTTTGGCAGACATGGTTGAAAACCGCGACAAAGTTACGAGCGGCCACGTTGAGCGGACTTCCGAATACATCAAAGTTCTTATTGAAGGAATGCAGGAACAGGGCGTGTATATGGAAGAAATGAATGGCTGGAATAAGGATATATTGGTGTTCTCAGCCAGATTGCACGATGTGGGCAAAATAGCCATCTCTGATATTATTCTAAACAAGCCAGACAAGCTAACTCCAGAAGAATTTGAAATTATGAAAACTCACTCGCAAGAAGGGGAGCGCATAGTCAATCAAATTATTGCCAGAACTGGCGAGGGAATGTTTTTGCGCCATGCAAAATTTTTTGCAGGCTATCACCATGAGCACTGGAACGGCAAAGGCTATCCCCGCAATTTAAAGGGTTTAAACATTCCTTTGCAGGGTCGCATTATGGCAATAGCGGATGTTTATGATGCCGTTACTTCCGAACGTCCTTATAAAAAAGCGTTCTCGCACGAAGAAGCCGTCCGAATCATTACAGAAGAGGCGGACAAACAGTTTGACCCAAAAATCGTAGATGTATTTCTCACGATTCAAGAAAAATTCAGGAATATTAAGGAAACAATATAAATGGCAGAGCAGAAAATCATCTTTTTTGTTGATGATAGCATAACCAATTTGACCGTAGGCAGAGATGCGCTTTCCGATACCTACGATATATTTACATTTAATTCCGGTCTAAGCATGTTGAAGATGCTTGAAAAAAAAGTTAAAATTCCAAATTTAATCCTTTTGGATATAGAAATGCCAGAAATGAACGGATACGAAGTGCTGAAAATCCTTAAAGGCAAAGAAGATACCATGCATATTCCTGTTATCTTTTTAACTGCTAAAGACGATTTTGACAGCGAATCTAAAGGCTTGGAGCTTGGCGCGATTGACTACATAAAAAAACCTTTCTCCCAGCCTCTTTTGCTTGAACGTTTGGAAAAATATTTTATAGAAACGATAGGACGTTGATTAATTGAGTGTCTGAACCAGAATTTACGGAATTTACAGGATTTTCAGAATAAGTATACCTGCACATTTGGTAAAGCATTTGTAGATGGGCTTCTTGAACCTTGCGGGAATGTGTGGGACGAACCATTTTTCGTTAACCGCATCCAAAATACGCCGTGTTGGGGCAACTCGCTGTGGTTGCCCTTACGCAACGTGATTGTGAAAATGTGTGCAACGTGGTTGCCCTGCAACGCCCCCACGTTGCGAAAAACGCAGATTTACGTGGCAAAATAGGGGCAGCCACGGCGATGTATAGACACGAGACATTGTTTACATTTTGATTAGTGACATGGTTTACAGTTTTAGTCAACGATAACAGTAAAAAAATGTAGATATAAAGGCATAATAAAATGTTTGTAATTGGAGCATAAATATGCCTTTTGGAGTTAGAACCATGTCAGAGCAAAGAGCCTCTCTAGTAGAGGATATAAAGTCAGGCAATCTCAGCATAAGCGAGCTTTGCCGCAATTATGGCGTAAGCCGCCCCACGGCTTACAAGTGGCTTGAAAGAAGCGAGCATGGCGAAAGCATGGATGACAGGAGCAGGATTCCGCTCAATAGCCCCAGCAAGACATGCCCCGCCATAGAATCGGTCATAGCGCAAGCCAGGCAGCAGCATCCCAGCTGGGGCGGCCGCAAGCTTAAAGCGTATCTTGAGCGCAAGGGCGAGTCTGGCATACCTTCAGCCAAAACCGTCACGGCAATCCTTCATCGAAACGGTCTCATAAGCGAGGAAGCCAGCCTTGCCGCGACTCCGTTCAAGCGTTTCGAGAGGAGCGCTCCCAACGACTTGTGGCAGACGGATTTCAAGGGCCATTTCGCAATGGAGAACGGAATCCGCTGCCACCCGCTGACGGTCACCGACGACAGCAGCCGCTTCAGCCTGTGCATATCCGCGAAAGACAGCGAGCGTTTCCCCGGCGTCCGGGACAGCTTCATCTCCCTGTTCAGGGAGCGCGGCCTTCCCAAAGCCGTCCTTTGCGACAACGGCCCTCCATGGGGAACGACCGGGGGTTTCGGCTACACCAGGTTCGAAGTGTTTCTGATGGATCGCGGCGTGCTTCCAATCCATGGCAGGCCCTGGCACCCGCAGACGCAGGGAAAAGGGGAGCGTTTCCACAGAACGCTGAAAAGCGAGCTG
>WRMM01000184.1 GCA_009777135.1 Candidatus Fibrimonadales bacterium | reverse complement strand
GACAGTAGGTGCGCAATAAAAGGGGGGGGGGAGGGGGGGGGGGGGGGAAGGGGCAAAAACGTTAGTAGCGGAAACCAGTTGAGAATTGAGAGTGAAGAGTTGAGAGTTATTGTGCGCACAGCTACTTTGCGTGCTAAAGTTAGCACAAGCACTGAATATTTGGTCAATAACTCTCAATTCTCAACTCTCCACTCTCAACTAGACATTAAATTTGCCACGTTAAACACAAATATAGATTTTTTTTGGAAGTTTGTCAAGGGTTTATGATTTTTTTTGGATTTTTTTGGATTTTTTGGCATTTTTTTTGCAATTAACCCGCTTCCTTTTGCCTGAATACGAATGCCAGAACCTCCGCCACGGCGGCGAAAAATTCTGCGGGCAAAGGGTCGCCTACCTCCACAACGTCATACATGGCACGGGCTAAAGGCACGTTTTCTACTATTGGAACGTTGTTTTCCGTTGCAAGAGTGCGTATTCTCTCTGCCATTTTGTCTGCGCCCTTTCCAACAACAAGGGGAACTTGGTCTTTGCCGCGCTCATAGCGCAAGGCTATAGCCAAATGAGTGGGGTTGGTTATAACCACAGTTGCGCTTGGAACCTCTTTCATCATAAATTGCTGATGCAGTTTATACATCATGCGCTTGCGAGCAGCTAGCACTTTCGGGTCGCCTTCGGAATTTTTACGCTCATCCTTAACCTCATGCTTGCTCATCTTCAACTCGTTATGCGTTTTTCTTTTTTGATAAATCAAATCTATTATGCCAAGTATAATCAAAAATACTATTATTTTCAAAAGCAGCTCAACCAAAATAGATACTACAGTAGCGCAGTAAACTATCAGCTGCATATCCGCAAAGTATAAAATGTCTTCAAAATGGCTTTTTATAACGTTGTAGGCAATTATTCCCACAACGGTAACCTTCAATATGCCTTTGAAAAGCTCTACCCATGTATTTTTTCCGACTAACCGCTTTAAACCACTAAGAGAAAATATCTGCTTGAATTTGGGTTTTAGCTTTTCTAGCGTAAAATTCCAGCCCACCTGCGCAATATTGCCTACAAAGCCTACAATCAAAAAAAGCAAAAGCAAAGGAGCAAGCATTTTAATCAACAAATACAATATATAATGCGCAAGCGCAATAAAATTTACCAAGCTAGGCTGCCAACCAATATAACCCGAAAAAAATTCACGCATAATGGCTTGAAATTCGCCTGCAATATCTCCGCCAAAAATAGCAAGCCCGCACAAAGCGGCAATCAAGGCAATTGCAGAAGATAAATCCATTGAACGCCCAATCTGCCCCTTTTTAATGGCATCGCTCTTTTTCTTGGCGGTAGGCTCTTCGGTTTTGTCTTCGTCTTCGGCCATATATGTTTTTCTATCCGCCGCCGCCAGCTCTTAATATAGCATACAAAGCTCTTTGCAGCTGCTCAAAATTCGCATTAAAAAGCTGAGCCATAAGAGGCATGGTGTAAATTATAACAAATGAGCCTACAAAAATCTTCAATGGAAGTCCCAAAAGCCAAACTTGCAGCTGCGGCATCACTCTGTTCATAAGCCCAAGC
Source organism: Candidatus Fibrimonadales bacterium (assembly GCA_009777135.1). Classification (GTDB taxonomy): domain Bacteria; phylum Fibrobacterota; class Fibrobacteria; order Fibrobacterales; family Fibrobacteraceae; genus Fibrimonas. The sequence goes on along the minus strand of WRMM01000184.1, from coordinate 3,454 downwards.
GTAACCGTGCATAAAAGAAGAGAACCCAAAATAGGAGCGGCAAACTGAAACGCAACCACAAAAGAACTCGCAGAAAGCAAAATTAAAATTGCCGCAAAACTTCGGGTATCCCAAACAAAATTTCCCATAGGAATGTATTGAAAAGATTCAAAAAGCACCCGTATAAAAAAGTAATGCCCGCCGGTTGCCAAAAATATAACCATCAAAATCAAGGGCAATAATATTGAAAAGATATTGCTTTGAAATTCAACAAAAGGATTCATTGTTCCCTGCATTAAACCCATATCTCGCGCAATAAATTCACCGCCCATAACTGCGAAATACAAAAGAAACGACGTTGCAAAGCCAATTATCAACCCAATAAAAATTTGCTCCAAAACTATCATAAAAAAGAACACCGGAGAATTTGCAATGGCAAAACCAACCAAAGGCAATTGCGGAAACACCAAAAACGCAAGCAAAAAAGATATGGCGGCTTTTATTGTAGATGGCACAGCGGTAAAATTAAAAACAGGCAACAAAAAAATTATTGTTGAAATGCGCACAAGAACCAGAATAAAAAGCTCTATTTTTTCTACGGCAAGGTCTGCAACGGAAGAAACAACAGAAAGCATTTTATCTTCTTTTCCATTTAGAGCGAAAGCGGGGTTGCTGCAAAATTGCAGTCCAAAGTATGCCTTGCCTTAAATTATTTATGTCTACGGCATTGTGAATTTTCAATTTGCAAGTTTCTTTGCCGGCTTGAGACACGTTTTCATAAGAATGCTCGTTGTTTTTTGTTCTCAAACTTCTATCCGCAGCGGATTGGAATGGCAAATTTTTAGGGGCAAGCCCTTCGCGTTTGAATTCCAGTTCCAATTCCAATGATTTAGGTTTTGGATCTGGTTCGTGCTCTTCATATTGCAAAACTGGCTGCAGCTCTTCTGGCTCTTCCACAGGCGGCAAGCCCATCATCTCCCGAATTTCCCTGAACGGGTCTGGCAATGGGGCGGCTTCTTGCGGAATAGGCCTTTGCCTAGGCTTAGGCGGCGGAGAGTTTCTTTTCTTCTCAGCTTCTTTTTTTTGCTTGAAATAAGACGCTACCACTTGGATAGCGATTATTGCAAAAAATATGAGAAGTGTTTCCATTTTGCCAAAGCCTATTTGAGTTTGGAGTCGCCTTCCGGAACTCCGGAAATTTGAGCGCGCATCTGGGTATCAGCTTTTACATTCTGCATATTATAGTAATCCATAACTCCCAAGTGCCCGCTCTTCAATGCTTCTGCCATTGCAAGCGGAACTTGAACTTCTGCCTCTACAACCTTTGCCTGCATTTCCACAACCTTGGCTTTCATTTCTTGCTCTGCGGCTGCAGCCATGGCGCGACGCTCTTCTGCCTTTGCCTGAGCGATTTTTTTGTCTGCCTCGGCGCGGTCTGTTTCTAGAATTGCGCCTATATTGTGGCCAACATCAACATCTGCAATGTCTATGGAAAGAATTTCAAAGGCGGTGCCTGCATCCAAACCGCTTGCCAAAACTTTTCTGGAAATCATGTTTGGATTTTCCAAAACTTCTTTATGGGTTTTTGCGCTGCCTATGGAGCTGACTATACCTTCTCCAACGCGTGCAATAACGGTTTCTTCTCCTGCGCCGCCAACAAGTTTGCGAATGCTTGCGCGCACGGTTATTCTAGTTACAGCCTGCAGCTGAATGCCGTCCAAAGCAACGCCGCTAACCTTAGGCGTGGTTATAACCTTTGGATTAACGCTCATTTGCACAGCTTCCAAAACATTCCTGCCTGCAAGGTCTATTGCCGCGCTGTCTTCAAAGGAAAGATTGATGTTAGCTTTATTAGCCGCTATAACAGCCTGCACAACTCTCAGCACGTTTCCGCCAGAAAGATGGTGAGCTTCCAGCAAATTTGTTTCCACGGGAATGCCAGCTTTAACGCTCAAAATGCGCGATTCAACTATCATGCGCGGGTTAACTTTTCTGAGCCTCATCCCCAAAAGCTGGAAAATTCCCACATCGGCTTTTGAAAACAGAGCCTGCAGCCACAAGCTAAAAAGGCTTGCAAGAAAATAAATCAAAACCATGACAACAAGCAGCAGCGCTGCGATAAGCATGTAGAAAAGACTGCCCATGCTCTCAATTAATTCTACCATTTTCGAACTCCTAACGTAATGTTTAGCTTAGAATATAGAAAATATTAAACTTAATGCTCTCCTGCACAGCTTCCACTGGAAGTATTTTCTTTAGGGGAACGGGATGGACGAGGCTTGAACTCGCAACCTCCGACGTGACAGGCCGGTGCTCTAACCAAATTGAGCTACCACCCCAAAATACTTTTTTATATTTTAAGCACTTTTTGAGCACCTAAACATAAAACATCTCAATTACTTACTTTGTAAATATAGAAAAATCAAACCGCTGTGTCAAGGTCTTTTTGGCTATTTTTCATTAATTCTTTAAGGTATATAGCCAAAATTTACTATATTTTATAATGTTTTTGTTAGAAAAGAGGTGTGAAATGGCAACTATGACTATGGAACCGGAGATAAAAATAAACCCAAGCAGGGTTGAAAATGCTTTGGATTCAATGGGGCTTAGGGAAAAAGCGGAAGAGCTTTGGGATATATTATATGAAATGGAGGTAGATAGGGAGTTGGAGCTTAGCTGGAAGGAGTGCGAAAGAGGCGAATATTGCGATGTTGAAGACGCTATTGAAAGAATAAGGAAAAAAATAAATGAAAGGTAAAAGAAAAATCTCAAAGAGATGCGAAAGACAATATATTTTTCCTAGGAATCCACCATACGAGCAGAGGAATTGAGTTTAAACCATAATTTTCCACACTTATTTACATAAAACTTACAGAAAAATGACAAAATATCATTTTTTTTGTCCACATTGCAAAAAAAAATTGTATATTTACTATTGATAAACACACTGCCAGAGCTATTTGGCAAAAAAAAAATAAGGAGGTCCTATGAAAAAGGATAAGAAGGGCTTTACCCTCATTGAGTTGATGGTAGTGATAGTCATAATTGGCATTTTGGCAGCGATTGCTATTCCTAAGTTGTTTGGCATGAGCGCCAAGGCGAAGGCTCAGGAGGTTGGACCTGCAGCGGGCACTTGGAGCAAGCTACAATCAGCGTATATAATGGAACAAGGAAAGTTGGGAAATCACGTTAGTATTGGCTATATACAGCCCGGAGCAACAACTGCAACAACTGCAACCTCTACAACAGCAAACTTCACCTATGATTCTGACTTCTCTACTACTGAGGTAACTTGGATCGCTACATCCGCAATTTTGGGTGGTGGCTGTAGCGCAGGCAATGAATGGACTGCAACTATAGATGATACTGGTGCTGCAACAGGAAATACCGTCACAGGTCCTAATGCGGCTGTTTGTGCAGAATTAACCTCGAATTGGGAAAATTTGCAATAATTTTTTGTCTAAAGACCGTCTCA
>WRMM01000183.1 GCA_009777135.1 Candidatus Fibrimonadales bacterium | reverse complement strand
TTGCTTTTCGGTTTTGGCGATAAGGTTGAAAAGCGAGTCAAAATACAGTTAGATGCAAAAAAAGCTATAGACCAGGGAAATATATATAAAATTTGGGCACAAAAGAAAATTGCAGAGCTTGATTTAAACTACGAACAAAACCACGCCGAGCTTACAGAGCTTGGGCAGCAATTCGGCATTGTCACGAGAAACACTTCGCTCATTGTACTCGAAACCCTTGCTGACTATGTTCAATATAATATTGAGCCGCCAGCCACGGAACCAGAACTGCTGACTGAATATCAGAGTGGAATAAAAGGACGAGAAGAACAGCAGCGCAATACGGAACGCAATATGCTCAATGAGGCAGTGGCAGCAGCCGAAAATCTAAAAAAATGGCAGAATACCGATTTTAAACCTCAAAAACCTAAATATCCCACGCCAGATAATATGGAAAGACCAGCTAGAGATAGAGCAACTTCAACGCCTAGGGCTGGCATATTAGTAGAATCTGCGGATGTCGTTGGGTGGATGGATAATCCAAACGCCGTATTTGTTTTGGATCAGGATAACTATAACTCCGAAGACCTCGCCAATTTCCTCGCCAGTTTAGGTTTAGGAGACACCCTGCCAACAGCTGCCAACTCTCAGCCAACCATCGCCATTAAACCTATTAAAAAAGATAATGATTATTTGAACAAATTGACAGGAAAACCTGCAGAAGACTATCAAATATATTTAAAATTAAGAAATGATTATGCCAGCTCGCCAACTTTTTACTTTGACATGGCAAACTGGTTTTACACGCTGGGCGACAAGGAAACCGCCATTCGCATACTTACGTCTATTGCGGATTTGGAACTTGAAAACGCTTCGCTTTATCGTTTGCTGGGCTACAAGTTTAAAGAATACGGCGAGCACACGCTCCAAAAATTTGTTTGCCAAAAAGTAATTCAGTGGCGACCAATGGAACCGCAAAGCTACCGCGACTACGCCCTAGCTCTAGCCGACAATGGAGAAACGCAGGCTGCGCTTGACTCGCTCTACTCTTTGCTTACAAAAAGCTATTCAAGTAATATCCGCAGACGCATCCGTGGAATAGAAGAAGTTGCAGTTACGGAAATAAATCATTTAATCGCTAAAAACCCACGCTTGAACACTTCAAAAATTGACAAACTCTTGCTAATAAACATTCCTGTTGATATTCGCGTGGTTATAAACTGGAATATGAACAACGCCGACATAGACCTGCACGTGAAAGACCCGAACAACGAGGAATGCTCCTACAGCAAAAGCCAAACGAGCATAGGCGGGCGTATAAGCGCAGACAATACCAGTGGTTACGGTCCAGAACAATTCCTTTTGAAAAAAGCGGTAAAGGGAAAATATCAGGTTTATGTCAATTATTTCAGCAAACGCGAATTTGCCGCAGACGGACCATCAACCGTTATGGCGGAAATTTACACAAAATATGGCGATAAGTCCGAACAACGCCAGGTTGTATCTCTGCAAATGGCAAATGTAAAGCGAACAAACGACAATAAAATACTGGTGGCTGAGTTTGAGTTTTGAATTTGGCTTTGCGCAATTTGCTATATTTACCCCATGACCTTTGACATTTCAAATTTTATAGGCGATATGGTGCGAGAATACTCCGTGGTCGGAGGTTGCTTTGGCGTTGGTGTGAATAAAAATTATGCGGAGGTTGAATGCTAGACAGAAGCATTGTTAAGCAAATAGAGCCTTTCATGGGCAGGCCATTTGTAAAGGTGATAACGGGAATTCGTCGCAGTGGCAAATCTTCTGTTTTATTTTTGCTTATGGAAAGCTTAAAAGAGAAGAAAGTTTCAGAAAGGCAAATTATTTACATAAACTTTGAAAATATGGAGCATGAAGAATTAAACAATGATAAAAAGCTCCATAAATTCATCAAAGCTCAAATGAAATCGGAAAAAAAACATTATATTTTTTTGGATGAAATTCAAGAGGTTCAAAACTGGGAAAAGGTAATCAACACCCTGTCGCTTAGCAAAAACACAGATATTTACATAACTGGCTCAAATTCAAAATTGCTCTCCCCAGACCTTTTAACCTATATTGCAGGCCGCTATGTTGGGTTTCAAATAAAACCGCTTTCCTTTGCGGAATTCAGGGAGCTTAACGAAAAATCGACCACGGAAAAAGACTTCAAGCTTTATTTGCAAAAGGGCGGGTTTCCTGCAACGAATATTTATCCGTATAGCGAAATGGAAATTCACAGAATTGCGCATGATATTTATAATTCTACTATTTTAAAAGATGTAATTCAAAAAAACAAGATTCGCAATGTTGAGCTTCTGGATAAAGTTTCCAAATTTATCTTTAACAATCTGGGCAATTTATTTTCTGCAAATAAAATGGCAGATTATTTTAAAAGCCGAAATATATGCGTTGATATTGAAACAATTTACCATTATTTAAATGTGCTGGAGCAGGCTTTTGTGATAAAAAAAATTCCGCGCTTTGATATTAAGGTAAAAGAAATTCTGAAAACGCAAGAAAAGTATTTTGTGAGCGATCATTTGTTTGTTTACTCAATTATGGGCCATAAAGACAAATATACTTTGGGTGTTTTGGAAAATATAGTTATGCACGAAATGGAAAGGCGCGGCTACAAGGTTTTTGTTGGCAAGCTGAATAACGCAGAAATAGATTTTGTCGGCAAAAAAAGAGGTAAAAAAATATATCTGCAAATTAGCGAGCGGTTAAGCTCAAAAAATATAATAGACAAGAAATTTTCTCTATTACTGCGCATAAAAGACAATCATTCCAAGTTTGTTGTTTCCATGGATTCATTTTTTGAAGGCAATATAAATGGCATTGAGCATAAGTTTATAGGGGATTTTTTGCTGGAGGGGTGGTAGTAATATGTCCAATATTGAAGTGATTTGCCCATGTTGCGATAACGTGTTGGTGATAGACACCTTTGCTAAGGAAGTTGTATCTCACAGGGAACGCAAAAAGAAAGCGAGTTTGGAAGAATTTCTTGAGCAAGAAAAAAACAAGCCTGCGGAACTTGAAAAAAAATTGGCCGAGGCTATGGAAAAAGAAAAGAATCGCTCCGAATATTTAAGACAAAAATTTGAAGAGGCCAAAACCAACAAAGATCTAAAAGACCCCGCGCCAAGCATTATGTGGGATTAGTTTTTATTTACTATATTATATCTATTGAAAAAGCTCGTTACCATAATATTAGCTTTAATAGCCTTGGTTGGAGGCTTCTATGCCCTTGTGCATTTTGGAGGCTTTAATCCCAGCGAATTATTTCCTAAATCCTCAAAAAAAACTGAAATCTACGGAACGCCAAGCCCAGAAACATTACAGCAACTGCATGATTCTTTGGAAACCATAAATTTTGTGCTGCGCAGAGAAACAGACGAAAGACTGCGAAAAAATCTTATGGAAACCCAGAAAAATCTGTGGGAACGCATTTTTTTAACCAGAAACGCTCTCAGCAAAACGGAGGCTCCAAAAACCATAAAGGAAAAAGAAAGCGATTTAATAGATTCCTTGATAAAGGGAATTTCCATAACTGCGGCTATACTGCTTGCCATAATTGTATTCTTGATAATAAAAATTTCTCGCCGTTCCAAAGAAGTTGAAAAAGTCACCGAAAGATTAAGAAATTTGCAAACAGAGCCTACACCGCCACCACCTTTGGGAGGCTTGGACTCAACCGTATTCCAAACTCGCTTTCGCCCATCGCCGCTTCCGCAAGTTAAACCAGCAGAGATGCAACCAGCTACCGAAAAAACGGAACAGCCCAAACCCGCTATGAGAAAAACAGCAAAACAAAGAGTAACCGAAGCGGTAAAAAGAATGGCAGAAGCCCTAGAATCTCTGCGCAGATATGGCACTGGAAAAACGCGAGCCGTGGATAGTGCCGGAACAATCAGTGCTGGAACAATTAGAGTTGCAAGCCCAAACAATACAAAAATTACTCCACCACCTGCAGACGAAACAACCTATGACCGAAGGGCCAGAGAAAAAAAGCAAATCATGGATTACGCAAAGCAAGGACGCACTCCAGGTGAAATTGCAAAGTGGCTGGGTCTTCCTCGCGATCAAGTTGAAACGGTTATTCGCTTGGCTAGAGAAAGAGGCGAATAAAAATTGAGAACTAAGAGTTGAGAGTTGAGAATTGAGAGTTGAGAATTATTATGTGAACTCTCCTCTTCCGGAGGAAAACCTTAAGGGCGGGGAAAAAGAATTGGAAACTAAAACCAACTCTCAGCCCTCTGCTCTCAACTCTCAACTAACATTTGACAATCGCGCTTCTGCCAAATTAGACACTGAAAAGTTAAAACTTATAAATGAAATTTCTCGTTTGATTTTAGAATTGAAAAACAAGTTTCCTGAACTGGCTCAAGATTTATCAAAAGCAAGGGATAATATTTCTGCAAATCAAGAAAATATCCCTGTGAAAAAATTATTAAAACTGCTAGAAGCTATTCAGCAAAATTTAAACGCTTTTACGGATAAATCCCTGCCTGCTTTAAAACTTGCAATTGCAGAAACAATAAAAATTTCACATCCAAGCCCAGAAATCCCGCTGGAAAATAAATTAATTTTAGCTCTTTCAAAAAATGATTTTATAAGCGCCGTTGCTACCGCATTGCAAATCGTTTCGCAAGCTACGCAATCAGAATCGCTTGCGCCAGCAACAGCAACAGCGCAAACGCCACCATCAGCACAAACTTCGCCGCAATCCTTTCAAATAATTTTCAATGCTTTGCAAGAACTAAAAGAAATGGGCATTCCGCGAGAATTGCAAAACGCTCCGCTAAAAGAATTGGAAACCATTGCATTGCAAAAAACGGGCATTGAAATTCCAAAAGACTTATCGAAAAATTTATCTGCAGTATTCAATGAAAAACCGGTTTTTGCAATTGTAGCCACAAAAACCGAAAGCATTGTCCTTACGCCGCTAATAGATAAACTTCCTTTGCAAATGGAAAACAAGCCTTCTTTTGAAATCCCATTGCCGCCAAAACAATCGCAAAAACTGCCGCAGGCAATTCCGCAAAAA
>WRMM01000182.1 GCA_009777135.1 Candidatus Fibrimonadales bacterium | reverse complement strand
GGCCTGGAGTTTTTTCGGCTAGGTATGCAGGCGAAAATGCCACAGGCGTGGAGCGTTATACCAAATTATTGCAGGAGATGGAGGGCAAAACCAATAGAAATGCCAGATTTGTCTGCTGTCTCTGCTTGATAAGGCCAGGAAGCGCGCCGGAATTTTTTGAGGGAGAGTGCAGGGGCAGCATTTTGCCCCAAGCCAGAGGAGATGGCGGTTTTGGCTACGACCCTGTTTTTTTGCCCGAAGGCTACAGCAAAGGCTTTGGCGAAATGAACGATGATGAGAAAAACGTTTTGAGCCACAGGGGCAGAGCCATAAAAAGCATGCTCGAGAGGTTAAATGCGGAAAAATAACTCCACAAAAACCTCTTGGAATAGAATTATATTAAAGGCTATACTTGAATGCAAACATTTTAATATTGACCAAATTTTTTTGGCTTGCGAAGAAAAATTTTGCGAATTGAAGGTTCCAGAAAAAGAAATGGAGCTAAGATTGTTTGCCCTTGCTTTTTATTGCGATAAAACGTATAATTGGAACTTTTTCAAATCCGCGGCATTTTCTCGCTTTGCCCAAGTTCTGGACGATATTTACTTTGAACGAGCTGCAAAAGCGCTTTTAAAAAAAGAAAACCCTGCTTTGGCGCTGTTTTGGGCTATTTTCAGATTATCTTTCAAAAACATTGAGCAAAGCCGTTATTCATCTTTGGAAAGGGAAATGAAGGAAAAATCGCTGAAAATCTTTGTGAAGCGGTGAAAAGTTCATATATTAACTACGTAAATTAAACTAGTTTCGGCAAAAAATAAACCTTTACAATATAGAAAAACGTGGATTTATTTAAAAAAAGTATCCTATTTCAAAAAAAAGAAGTTATATTTAACGTAGAGTAGAGTTATTTCGGTTAAAAACAGAAAAACGGAGGTTTAAAAATATGAGAGACGTAATTGTTAATCATCTTGATTCATGCGTTGGCTGCAACCGATGCATTAGAGTTTGCCCTATAGAAGAGGCAAATGTTGCTTGGGCAGAACCGGATGGAAAAATCAAGGTTCGAGTAGATAATACCAAGTGTATTGTCTGCGGCTTCTGTTTAACGGCCTGCCATCATGATTCAAGAAGCTATCAAGATGACACGGAGCGCTTTTTCAGCGATTTGAGAATTGGCGGCCAAATCAGCGTGTTTGCCGCGCCAGCCATAAGAACCAATTTTCCCGACTATGGCCAGCTGCTTAGTTTGCTGCGCCAAATGGGAGTAAGAAAAATATACGATGTTTCGCTGGGAGCCGATATTTGCACTTGGGCGCATATTCGCTATATACAAAAAAACGGGCCAAAACCCATTATTTCACAGCCTTGCCCCGCAATTGTGAATTATATTTTAAAACACAGGAACGAGCTTATAAAGCATTTGTCTCCCGTGCATTCGCCCATGCTTTGCACAGCAATATTTATGCGCAAATACGAAAAAGTGGGAACAAAAATTGCCGCTTTGTCTCCATGCGCGGCAAAAACCCATGAATTTGATGCCACGGGATACGTTGATTACAATGTGACCTTCAAAAAACTGCAGGAATACCTTAAACAAAACCGCATATCAATGCCAATGAATTCAAGCGGATTTGATAATTACGAAGCGGGTCTCGGTTCCCTTTATCCAATGCCGGGCGGCTTAAAGGAATGCGTTGAGCATTACGTTGGGAAAAAACTTAGAATTGACAAATCAGAAGGAGTTAGCGTTGTATATAAGGCACTGGATGAATATGCAAAACAGCCAATGTCAAAACTCCCAGCAGTCTTTGATGTGCTGAATTGCCTTGAGGGCTGCAATGTGGGAACAGGCTGCGGAGAGCATTTGGATGTTTTTGAGGTTAACTCAAAAATGGACGCTTTGCGGCAGGCGGCAATCAAAGAAGACAATGTGGCATACATGGATGAATTGTTCAAAAAATTTGATGAAACATTGCAACTCGAAGACTTTATAAGGCACTATACCCCATCTACCGTGCGCCCAATTCATGTTTCTCAAGAAGACATAAATGCAGCTTTTGTTGCGCTCAGCAAATTTACCGCAGATGAGAAGGATTTCAGCTGCGGTGCTTGCGGTTGCGATACTTGCCTTGAAATGGCCGTAAAAGTAGCAAAAGGCGTAAGCATTCCTGCAAGCTGTCCAGAAAAAGTGCAAAAAGATGTTGCCAGAGAACATGCAGAAGCAAAAGGCATTTTGGATAACTTTTTGAAAAGCTCGGAAATTGTTGTGAACGAAACAGGCGGCATCAACAAGATGATAAAAGACATCAATGAAAAAATGGACGAAGTGACCGATGCCATTGCTTCTTACAATCAAATGATAACGGATATAGAGAGAATATCCGAAAAAGTCAATATCATATCTCTGAATGCCTCCGTGGAAGCGGCAAAAGCCGGGCAATACGGCAGAGCCTTTGACGTGGTGGCAAAGGAAATAAGAAGCCTTGCTCAAAGCTCGGCAAATTCTGCGGCAAAAACAAAAGTTGCATCAGAAAAGGCGAACAGCGCAATGGATATGGTGAACAAGTCAATATCTAAAATAAATGAGAAGGTGCAATCGTCTCATGAAACTATAATGGATATTTCGGATAATACAAAGAAATTATTGCATGAGCAGGGTAGATAATTGAATGTTAAGTCGAAAAAAGCAACGGAGTTTATAAATCATCAGGAGATTCTGGATACGCTGGAATATGCTGAGGAGAATAAAAACAGTCGCGAATTGCTGAGGCAAATTCTGGACAAGGCGCATGAGGGCAAAGGGCTGTCGCACCGTGAGGCGGCGGTTTTGCTGGAATGTGAATTGGAGGAATATAACAAGGAGATTGAGGAACTGGCAAGGCAGCTCAAGGAGAAGCTTTATGGCAAGCGGATTGTTTTGTTTGCGCCATTGTATTTATCCAATTTTTGCGTGAATGGCTGCGTTTATTGCCCGTATCATGCCAAGAATGAAAATATCAAAAGAAAAAAATTGTCTCAGGAGGAAATTCGCCAAGAGGTTATTGCCTTGCAAGATATGGGGCACAAGCGTTTGGTTTTGGAAACCGGCGAGGACCCCGCTCATAATCCCATTGAATATATTTTGGAAAGCATAGAAACCATTTACGGCATTAAGCATAAAAACGGAGCAATCCGCCGAGTGAATATAAACATTGCTGCGACAAGCATAGAAAATTACAAAAAGCTAAAAAATGCCAGCATAGGGACATATATTCTGTTTCAAGAAACTTACAACAGAGACGCTTACTTAAAGCTGCATCCAACAGGTCCAAAGCACGATTACAATTACCACACCGAGGCAATTGACAGGGCAATGGAAGCTGGCATTGACGATGTTGGTATAGGGGTGTTGCTTGGTTTGCACACTTACAAATATGATATAGCGGGTTTGCTGATGCACGCCGAGCATTTGGAAGCGGTTTTTGGAGTTGGTCCGCACACCATTAGCGTTCCGCGCATTTGTTTTGAGAATGCAATCAGCGATGATGTGTTTGCGAAAATAGTTGCAGTTATTCGCATAGCCGTTCCATACACGGGCATGATTATTTCCACAAGGGAAAGCGAAGAGTCAAGGGCGCGCGTTTTGGCGCTTGGCGTGTCTCAGATAAGCGGCGGTTCTTCTACCAGCATTGGCGGCTACGCAAAAATAGAAGCAGAAAATACTGCCCAGTTTGAAATGAGCGACAAACGCCCTTTGAGCGAAATTGTAAAATGGCTGCTAGGTTTGGGATATGTCCCAAGTTTTTGCACCGCTTGCTACAGGGAGGGGCGTTCTGGAGACCGTTTTATGAAAATGGTCAAAAAAGGGCAGATAGCCAATATTTGCCAAGCCAATTCCCTGATAACTTTAAAGGAATATTTGAAAGATTACGCAGATGAAGCCGTTCAAAGCATTGGGAATGCGGTAATAAGCAAGGAGTTGGAGGGAATTTCTGGCAATTTTAGGGTGAAAGCAGAGGCATATTTGCGGAAAATAGGCGGTGGGGAGCGGGATTTATATATATAATTATGACTGGATTAGATAGGAGGAGCATTTTTACTATATTATGCTCCAATTTATGGAGATAAAAAATGCAACTTAAGCACAAGCTGCCTTTGATATTGTTTGTGGCGTATGTGGCTTTAACGGGGTCGCTGGTCGTTTATGCTTTGGCCAATTCTTCCAAAGTGCGAGGTCAGTCTCAGCGAGAAGCCACAAAAGCCTATGCCCAAAACTATTCAGACAGAGTAGCTTCTTTTATGTCAGAAAGAATAGGCGAGCTTAGAAGCTTGGAAACCAGCATGTCTGTAATCAAGGATTTGGATGAGGAATCCAAGGCAAATAGCATTGAGAAATTATTGAAGAAACTTGCAAACCAGCCTATTGTTTCTGATGTCTATATAAGCTATGAAGAAAAGAATGCCGACAAACCATATATAACGGAACCAGCGCAGAATAAAATAACCATTGTTTATCCCATTGCCGTTGATGGAAAGCCTGTTGGCGCGGCAAAAATGGACCTTGACCTGAGAGCTTTGCAAAGAGAATTGTTCGATGCCATGAAAGACGAGGCAACAGGCTCTTATGTAATTCTGGTTTCAAACAGCGGTTTAAGAGCAGCTCACCCAAAACAGGAGCTTCTCCTTACCCCCACAGGAAACGACTTGCCTGCTGCCAAGCAAAAAGATTTGCTGAGCGCCATAAGCGCAGGGCAAGAACATATTATAACCGAAAAAAATTTGCTCACAGGCGAAGAATCCATTATGGCTTACTTTCCCATGAAATTCGGCAATGTCGAGCTTCCTTGGTCTCTATGCTATGTGCTTCCTTTAACCGCTCTGCGCGCCGAAGAGCTGGAAGTGAGGTATAGAACTTTATCGCAGCTTCTTTTGATTGACATTTTATGGGGCCTCTTTTTGCTTTGGCTAATGTCCAAAGTTTTTGGCCACTTAACTCGCACCGTTGCCCTGCTTGGCAAAATGACCGAAGGCGAGGGCAACTTGACCATTCGCTTTGCAGAAGGCAGCAAAGACGAAATTGGCCAAATGTCAAGAGGCTTGAA
>WRMM01000181.1 GCA_009777135.1 Candidatus Fibrimonadales bacterium | reverse complement strand
CACCTACAAAAACCAATACGGCAATCAAGGCTTGGCTTGGGCATCTTTTTTGATTCCGTCCATTTACCAGTGGAGCACAGATCAAATGGCAACGGCTATAGCAATGGATATAGCATACCTTACTGCTTGGTCCATTACGCTTTTTGCTCTTGAAGGAAAGGAAAAGGTTCAATATGGCGTGCCTTTTATAGTTGCTGTTCATTTATGGTCGGGTATAGACGGCATTCTTTCTACCCAGTGGGATAGCAACCCTGATGCGCGTAATTTCTCTTGGGGTATTTTGCCAACAGGAAAGGATTCTTTTGCTGCTGCTGCCATGTTCAGGTTCTAAGTGGCTCAAAAATTCCGCTGGGCAATAATTGGCACAGGCTTTATAGCGAAGCAATTCGCTTTTGACTTGAAACTTCTTCCAAATGCGGAACTTTACGCTGTTAGTTCTCGCAATGCAAAAACAGCTGAAAAATTTGCAATTGAATTTGGAGCAAAAAAACATTACGCTTCAAGAGACAAAATGCTTGCAGACGAGTCTATAGACATTGTATATATAGCAACTCCAAATCATTGCCACGCTCCAGATTCAATAACAGCTCTTAACGCAGGCAAGGCCGTTCTTTGCGAAAAACCTTTTGCCTTGAATTCTGCAGAATTGGAAAGCATAATCAAAGCAGCAAAGAGCAAAAATCTCTTTTTGATGGAAGCTCTTTGGACTGCATTTTTGCCGAGTTTCAAAAAATTTGCAGAGCTTGCAAATAACGGCTCAATAGGCGAAGCAAAACTGCTGAGAGCAGATTTCGGTTTTAATTCGCCTTTCAATCCAAACAGCCGTTTATACGATCCAAAGCAGGGCGGCGGTTCTATTTACGACATAGGAATTTATCCATTATTTGCCGCATATTCTATTTTTGGCAAGCCTCAGGAACAGCAATCAATAAAAATCCCAAGCCCCACAGGAACGGATGTAACCGCCTTGATTCAAACCCGTCACAAAAACGATAAAGTTGCAATGCTAGCTTCATCTTTTGCCGTTGATTTAGACACGGAAGCAATTCTTTATGGCACAAAAGGAAAACTTAAGCTTAATAAATGTTTTCATGTTCCAACAAAGTTGACTTTGCAAAATGAAAATGGAACTTTTGATTTTGAGTTCTCGGAATTGGGCAATGGTTATCAGCATGAGGCAGCAGCAGCGATGAATGCGATGGAGAAAGGGTTGACGGAGTGCCCGGAGTGGAGTTTGGAACAGAGCAAGGTATTGATGGGAATGGTGGATTATGCGTTGCTGCCTACGGCTTGACAGCGAGAAATAGCCTCTTCTTTGCTGTTTACCTCTCCATTCAGCTGCATTTCAAAAATTTGCTTGATTATTTTGCCTAGCTGAGGACCAGGTTTTAAACCCATGTCTAAGAGCATTTGGCCTGTGATGAAAGGCTCTGGAGCAGAGTGCCAAATCCCCATTTCTTTGCCGATTTTTTTTGCTTCTATGTAAAGAGCAGGGTTGTTTTTCAGTATAGCTGGGAGTTTTAGCCCGCCCGCTTTTAAAGCGCATCTGCGCAAGTCGCTTTTATCGCTTAAATTCAGCAAGGGCAGAGAATTAAGCAATGCAGGAACCCTTTTTAGCAAGCTATTCACAGGAACCCATTTTTTCAGAAAATCAAGAGGCTTTGCGTTTGGCAAAGATAAAAGCCCTGCGAACATAATTGCTTCTGCATCCTGCGGTTTTAATTTATCTCTGCGCTTTGCCAAGGAATCTAAAATATTGCCCAAATTATTGCAGTCTATTTCAAAAAACATTTTTTGCAAACCCGCTTGGCAAAAGAACTCAAGCCCGCAAGAAGGCTTTGCGCCTTTCAAAAGCCATTTGCGAAATTCCTCCTCAATCCTTTCCCTAGACAAATCGGTTAAAGAAAGAGTTTTGCAAAGCTCTATGGTTTCTTCTGCAGCTTTCAATTCAAAGCGGGCTGCAAACTGAACGCCTCTCAGAACTCGGAGCGAGTCTTCGGAAAAGGCTTCGCTAACGTGCCTCAAAATTTTATTCTCCAAATCTTTGCTGCCATTGTAGGGGTCTGCAAGTTCCAAATTCGGCAGCTCCATGCCCATAGCGTTAATGGTAAAATCCCTGCGCCTGGCGGCTTCTTCAAAACTCAAATTTGGATTTGTCTGCACATCAAAAGCCCTGTGCCCAACGCCCGTTTTGCTCTCGGTTCTCGGGAAAGAAAAATCATAGTGAATGCCATTTCTTGAAAGATGTATAACCCCAAAAGCCTTGCCTATCAAATTAGGTTTTCCATGCCTAGAAAGCACCTCCAGCAATTTATCTTGGCTAATGGAATAAACCTCAATATCAAAATCTCGCGCCGGCTCGCTAACTCCAAGCAAAATATCGCGAACAACCCCGCCAACCAAAAAAGCCCTGCCCCCAGCAACGTGGATATCCTCAGCGATTTTTAATAACTTTTCGGGAATTACTTTGTTTGGACGCAGATTTATATTTAGTTGAGAGTTGAGAGTTGAGAGTTGAGAGTTATATTCACATTTCTTGGAATATGAAGCATATAAATTAGAATTATCTCTCATCTCTCACCTCTCAACTAAGCATTAACTCAGCATCCCTTTTGTGCTTGGAATATGAAGCATATCGGGAATTACTTTGTTTGAACGCAGATTTATATTTAGTTGAGAGTTGAGAGTTGAGAATTGAGAGTTATATTCACATTTCTTGGAATATGAAGCATGTAAATTAGAATCATCTCTCATCTCTCAACTCTCAACTCTCAACTAAGCATTAACTCAGCGTCCCCTTAGTGCTTGGAATTTCATCCGTGTTTTTTCCTTTGCCGATTGCCATTGCGGTGGCTCTTGCGAAGGCTTTGAAAATCGCTTCCATGCAGTGGTGGCCGTCTTGGCCGTAGAGCAGTTCTATGTGCAGGTTCATTTTTGCGTTTTCTGCAAGGCTTTTGAAAAAATGCTCCCAAAGGCTGGAATCCATTTCGCCGATTTTCGGCGGCAAATCTCCGCGCAGAACATAAGCGATGCGACCGCTGTAATCCAAAGCTACTCTGGCAAGGGTTTCGTCCATCGGGGCAAAGTAAAAACCAAAGCGCTCAATGCCTTTTTTATCGCCCAAAGCTTGGTTCAATGCGCTGCCAAACACAATGGCAATGTCTTCCATGCTGTGGTGAAAATCTATTTCCGTATCGCCCTTGCATGCAAGGCTAAGCTCAATTCCAGCGTGAGACTGGAACAGGTTCAGCATGTGGTCTAAAAATGCGTTGCCGCTTTTAATGCTGCCGCGCTTTTTGGAATCCAGATTTAATTGCAATTCAATGTCTGTTTCTGCGGTTTTCCTGGAAATATTTGCTTGCCTCATCCGGATGTCTCCTCTTTTTTCTCATCAGTTTTTATAATAATATCGTCTAACTCTGTTAATGGCTTTGAATAACGTTCTTGCAAATTTTTAGACAATTGCTCTGTTTTTTTGTTCAACTCCGCTACCTGCAAGCTTGCATACGCAAGCAAAGCTACAGCCAGTATAAAGCCCAAAAAAAACAAAACCATGTAGAGGGTCATGTTGTTCCTTACCTCAATTCCCTGTTTCTTCTTTCTATTATCTGGCCTTTTTGGAATAAGAGCGTGTTGTGCCTGCCATAATCAATTTGAGCGCCATTTAAAAACAATTTTGTGCGCATAGGAACGGTTACGGTTATTAGCGACGCTTCGCTGTGATTTATGATGCGCCTTGTTTCTCTTGTAAAATAGAACATTTTTGCATCAAGTCCTCTAAGCGATATGCCGCAAGTTCTGTCTGTTGCCGAATGAATACATTCAAAACGTATTGTATCTTGCGTTCTTGAAGGTGATTTTGGAATAACAGTATCAATTGCAGCAATCTCATTTATTGCAGAATTGCTTTTATCAAGTGTATCAGAAATACTCTCCTCCTCTTCCTCCTCATTTTCAAATGTTGGAGGAGCTTCCAGAGCTGGCTCTTCACCAGAGTCTTTACCTAAGTATTTGCTGACAAAAAATAAAGTTGCTATAATTAGCAAAATAACTATTATGCCAATCGTAGAAGTACTGCTCGGTTTTGAATCTCTTTTTTTTTCTTCTGCCAAGCTTATCTGCGCCACTGCAAACTGCGAATTTCTATCAGCGGAGAATTTTTTAAGCACAATGTTCCTGTCTATAGACAATTTCCCGCACATTGCTGATATGTAGCTTCGCAAGTAAGCTTCCGTTGGAAATTCCTCCCAGCGATTTTCTTCTATTGCCTGCAGAATGTTTTTTTGCAGATAAATGGCTTTTGCCATCTGATCGATTTCTAAACCGCGAGTTTCGCGAACGCGACGCAAATAATCACCGATTTGCTCATCTTCGCCCAAAATCAAATTTTCTTCATCTGACATAATTTCTCCCTATTTTATTTTGCCAAGAGCTTCCAAAGCCAAAGCTATGGGAAGCCCCATAACATTGTAAAAACACCCGTTTATTGATTCAATAAAACGCGCGCCTTTTCCCTGCGCTCCGTAAGCGCCTGCCTTGTCTGCATATTCCATCGTTGCAATATAATTTAGAATTTCCAAATCGGAATAATCTCTGAAACGCACTTCTGTTTGGCTATCGCCAGCAAATAAAACCTCATTATTTTTGCAAAGAGCAACCCCGCTAATCACCTTATGGGCTTTATTTCTCAATTTTTTGAGCATTTCAAAAGCTTCTTTTTCGTTTTTTGGCTTGCTAAGTGCCGTATTTTCGCAAAAAACGAGGGTATCGCTCCCAAGCGTATAATCCGGAAATCTTGCAGAAACATCAAGGGCTTTTCTCTTTGCCAGCTCTTTTGGAATATCTTCTATGGGAATATCTGAAATATTTTCATTGCAGCAAGGCGGTTCTATGGTGAATTCAATTCCCAACTGCTCAAGAATCTGCGCCCTTCTGGGACTTTTGCTAGCTAGGATTAACAACGCAGCAGTTTCCTGTATAAAGCGATCCGGAAAAATTGTTTATCAGCGCGCTTTCTCCCAAAATAGAATTGCGTATTGAGGAATTTAGCAATGTGCTTCCATT
>WRMM01000180.1 GCA_009777135.1 Candidatus Fibrimonadales bacterium | reverse complement strand
TCAGCATCATGAGTTATCAAAATAAAATTATTTTTTTTGCATATCTCAAATATAATTTTATCATTAAAATCCAAAGAATCTGTTTTTAACATTTTTTTAACCTCAGTTTTGTTAAATTTTTTATCGCTAACATTAAAGCTAAGAAAGATTTTATTTTCAATTATACTGTAAATGTTATTCAATAAAGATTTTCCATCATTAGAATCTCTGAATTTTTTTAAAGCACCGATTTTTTTATAACCGCCTTTTTTTTCATACTCTATCTTTATAACTCTATTTACAATTTCAGAAATAACCGATGTGCTTATTGCAAGTTTATTTTTCTGATGCAATAACATATTTAGCATATTGCTATATTGTTTAGATTCATCGTTATTAGGTGTCGTTGGCCAATATATATATATCATTGCATTAGCATCAAAGAACATTTTTCTTTTAGAAATGTTTGGAATATCGGATGTTTTGTATCTGTTAGCCATTCTAATCTAAAACCTCCTTAATTGTTTGCTCCATTTTTTGAGGATCGCTATAATAGCATTTTGCATTTTCCACTACCCTTTTCAACAAAACTAAATCTAATTCAGGCAAATTGCTTACTGAAAGGCACAATTTTATATCCTTTTCTGAAAAAGAACCATATAACTGCCCTATTGCAGTGTTTAAAAAAGCCGATGTGAGCATTGTAACATTCTGAAAAGACAGGACTATCTTTTTCTTTTCAGAAATAAAGGTCTTTATGCTTTCATAAACCTTATGCCCATCATCTGCTGAAACGCATACTTCATTGCCAACAATCTGATAAACTCTAAGTTCAATTTTTTTCATAGCTACTCTCCAAAATTCTAAAATATCTCATCACAATTAATCTCATTAGAGATAATATAGGAATTATTATCATCAGTGCGAAACTCCATGCTTATAGCTGCCCCTGCAAAAGATTCATTTAAAATATGAGTGGTTTCATTTTGCGAATCAATTTGCAAAAAGCCATTATCACTGATAATCTGAACTTTTCCTCTATTTAGCTTGATAAATTCCTTTAATATAGCCAAACCTATACCGCCAGGCGCATCTTGCTTTGTTGAATGTCCATTTTCTAATGCCCATTTTATAGCCTGTACCCCATTTAAATTTGCGGAAAACCTATCATTTATTTTTTTCTTAAACCCTAAACCTCTATCAACAATAGTAAAGTTTATTATTTTTTTTTCAGGGAAAAATTGCCCGCATACATAAATATAGTCCGTTTCGCTGTGTATTTGGGCATTAATAAAAATTTCGCAAATTGATTCTGTAATTTTTCTTCTAAGTTTATCTGATACAACGGGAAATTCTGCCTTTTGAAGCAACTCCTTTGTAACATATTCATTAAAAAATCTATCCTCTTTTGGTTTTAATTTTAAATACGGAATAGTTGTATTATAATAATCAGTTTTTTTTTCATAGCCAAAATGAGCTAAAAAACCATTTCTTTGCAAAATATTGCAAATCTTTCCATTTTGCACACTTACTTTTACGCCATTGCAGCGGGCTGCCTTATCTAAAATACAGCCAAGAAAGGCGCATAGATTTGCAGAAAACCAGTATGAAATATTAATCTCTATATCGTCAAACAATTTGGCTTCCAAATGTTTGTTAAGAGCTATAAGTTCTTCATAGCCCTTATGATTATTTTCAATACTTGGCAATGGAATCTTCATTACAGGCTTTTTCTACTCCCTATTCTTCAAATACCATTTTATCAGCGCGTTGGTGCTGGAGTCGTGGGTTAGTTCAAGGTCGGGGTTGGTTTCGCCTTTTTCAAGTTCGGGGAGAATTTTGTTGGCAAGCTGCTTGCCTAGCTCTACGCCCCATTGGTCGTAGCTGTTCACATTCCAAATTACGCCCTGAACAAAGATTTTGTGCTCGTACATGGCTATTAGAGAGCCAAGCGTTCTTGGGTCTATTTTTTTTACCAAGATTGAATTGGAAGGTTTGTTGCCCTCAAATACTTTGTGAGGAGCCAAGAACTCCACTTCTTCATCCGTTTTGCCCGCTTTGGTCAACTCGTCTTGAGCTTCTTCCAAGGTTTTGCCGTTAAGCAAAGCCTCGGTTTGGGCAAAAAAGTTGGAAAGCAGTTTGCGGTGATGGTCGCCTATTTTGTTCAGAGAATTAGCTGGAGCTATAAAATCGCATGGAATCAATTTTGTGCCTTGATGGATTAGCTGGTAAAAAGCATGCTGGCCATTTGTGCCTGGCTCGCCCCAAAGAATTGGGCCGGTTTGATAGTCTACCCTTTCGCCTTGGCGGTCTATGGTTTTGCCATTTGACTCCATATCTGCCTGCTGAAAATATGCGGTAAAGCGGTGCATATACTGGTCGTAAGGCAGAATTGCGTAAGAGTCTGCGGCCATAAAATTATTGTACCAAACACCCAAAAGCCCAAGAATCGCCGGAATGTTCTGCTCAATTGGAGCAGAGCGAAAATGCTCGTCCATATCGTAGGCGCCGGCATGCAAAAGCATGTAGTTGTCAAAGCCTATCCGCAAAGCTATTGGCAAACCTATCGCAGACCAAAGGCTGTAGCGGCCGCCAACCCAATCCCAGAATTCAAACATATTGGCTGGGTCAATGCCGAATTTTGAAACCTCAGCTTCATTGGTAGAAAGCGCGGCAAAATGCTTTGCTATGGAAGCTGCATCGCCATTGAACTTTGCAAGCACCGCCTCTTTTGCCGTGCAAGCATTTGTCATTGTTTCTTGCGTGGTAAATGTTTTGGAAGCCACTATCCAAAGCGTCTCCTCCAAATCCACTTTTTTCAGAACCTCGGCTATGTGGGTTCCATCAACGTTGGAAACAAAATAAACATTTGGCGCGCTTTCGCTTGCGTAGTGATTTAGGGCTTCGCAAACCATAACAGGTCCCAAGTCCGAGCCTCCTATGCCTATGTTCACAATGGTTTTGATAGCTTTTCCGCTATGCCCTTTCCACTTGCCGCTATGAATGCTTTCCGTAAATTCCCGCACATGCTTCATAACCGCTTTGACATTTGGCATAACATCTTCGCCATCTGCAAGCACAGGCTCTTTGCCCTGATTGCGCAGCGCAGTGTGCAGAACGGCACGTTTCTCAGTGTGGTTTATTTTTTCGCCGGTGAAAAATTTCTCTCTCATTTCTTCAAAGCCAACGCTTTTCAGCAAATTGAACAGCAAATCCATTGTGTCTGAATTAACTCTGTTTTTGGAGTAATCCAGATAAATACCGCAAGCCTCTGCGCTATACTTGGTTCCTCGGCTTGGGTCCGCTTTAAACAAGTCGCGCATGTGTACTTTTTGTGCCATGCGAGCTTGCGCCTCAAGAGCTTTCCACTCTGGAAGCAAATTAGGTTTAGTCATGGGGGTAATTTAGTAAATTATAAAACATGAAAATTGAAGAAAAATTGACTGCGAAAATTAAAGAGCATGCGCTTTTTGCTGTGCTCTTAGACCCCGATTCTTCTGAAAGCGATGTTTTTTTGGAAACGGGAAAAATGGCTTTTGAGGCTGGAGCCGATTTGATTTTGGTTGGAGGCTCGCTGATTGGCAATGCGAGTTTGTCTAAGAAAGTCGTTGAGCTTAAAAGCAAGATAGATATTCCAATTGTGCTTTTCCCAGGCGGTGCTTCGCAGGTTGTGCCAGGCTTTGATGCAATGCTTTTCACTTCTCTTGTAAGCGGCAGAAATCCGCAGTACTTGATAGAAGAGCAACTCCGCGGAGGTTTAATGGTTAAGGCGCTGGGCATAGAGGCTTTTCCAACTGCGTATATTTTGATAAACAGCGGGCCAGCCACAGCCGTGGAATACATTTCTAACACCAAAGCCATTCCAGCAAACAAACCAAAACTCACAATGGCGCATGCAATTGCCTCGGAACTTATGGGTATGCGCTGGGTTTATTTGGAAGCTGGCAGCGGCGCAGAAAATCCAATTCCTTTGGAGCACATAACTCTCACGCGCAAGGCAACGAATTTAAACATCATTGCTGGAGGCGGCATAACAAGCCCCCAAGATGCTAACGCAAGAGTTAAAGCTGGAGCAGGCGTTGTGGTAACGGGCACAATTTGGGAAAAAAATCCAAGCTTGAGTTTGATGAAAGAATTTGCAGAAGCGATACATTAGTTGAGAGTTGAGAGTTGAGAGTTGAGAGTTTATCTGTTGGCTATAAAAAAGCGATTTTAGAAAATTTATCGTTTGAGTTTTCAAATGGCTTGACTTGCTTGACTGGGCCCAATGGCAGCGGTAAAAGCACTTTGCTTAAAACCATGGCAGGGTTGCTCAAACCAATTTCGGGTTCTATTTTTGTTTTTGGCAAAGATTTTTCGACCATAAGCGCTAAGGAACTAGCAAAGCTGATTGCTTTTGTGCCTTCGCGATTTCCTGCGGATGCAAGCATAAGCGTTTTTGATTTTGCAGCTCTCGGCAGAATTCCGCACACAAATGCTTTTGGCAAATTGGAACAGCACGATATTGAGCAAACAAATTTGGCAATGGAGCAGGCAGAAATTACGGATTTTGCAAAGCGAAGGGTAAACAGCCTAAGCGATGGCGAAAAACAAAGAGTAGCTCTTGCCCGTGCCCTTGCCCAAGACACAAAAATCCTGCTTATGGACGAGCCAACAGCTTTTTTATACTACAACAACCGCATAAAACTGTTTGAATTTTTAACTCAAAAAAAAGACAGAATCTGCCTAATTTCAACCCACGAACTAGATTTGGCAAAACGCTTTGCGGATAAAGTTTTGGATATTGAACCGTTCGCTCTCCTTTTCCAAAAAGCAAGGAAAAAGGTCTAAAGCCCTCTTTTTCGTATTTCAAGGGAGCTACCTTGATTTTGCCACATTGCAGCCCAATTCATTAGCGCAACCGTCTTTTTCGCTCAAAAACGCGGTTTTTATTTGCTGTTTTCGCTGTTTTTGAAACGCTGGCGAGGCTGGGAGTTGGCGAGGTTGTTGGGTAAAAAGGGTGCTGTCTCAAAAAGGAACGTTTTTGAGACACCTATAAATATAGATTTTTTAAAAGGCAAAACGTCAAATTTATTTCATTTTCAGCGTTTTTT
>WRMM01000179.1 GCA_009777135.1 Candidatus Fibrimonadales bacterium | reverse complement strand
TGGCAGCTTCATTTGCCTCTGTGCCCGAATTGCAAAAAAACGCTTTGCCTTTTTCTTTGCCGAATTTGGTTAGCGAAAGCATTTTCTGAGCGAGTTTTATCTGCGGCCCGTTTGGATATAAATTTGAAATGTGCAAAAACTTTTCGCTTTGCTTTTTTATAGCTTTTGTTATGGCTGGGTGCGAGTGCCCAAGCGCATTAACGGAAATTCCGCTTGCAAAATCCAAATATTCCTTGCCCTTTGAGTCAAAAAGCCTAGTTCCTTTGCCTTTTACAAAGTTCACATCTGCCTTTGCATAGAGCGGCGCAATGAGGTCTGCATCTTGTTTCATAAGGGGAATAATCCTATCTTGCTTACCGCTTCTAAAATGTCGGCTTTGCGGGCGTTGAATTTTTCGCTTTCTGCGGTGGCTTCTACTACTAGCATTTTGTTTTTGACAGGGACTGCGGCTACTAGATATAAGTCTGAGCCAGTGTTGGTTGCAAAGGAGAATATGTAGCCTATTGCTGGTTTGCCGTCTATGCTTATGTTCAAGGAATCTTCTTGCTTGTAGTTTGAATTTTTCATTTTCAGCAAAAACGCTTCTCTCCAAAATTCTATTGAAGCCTCGGATTTTTGCTCATATTCAGAAACCCTGTAAAGAACTCCGTCAGAACTTATAGCCCTGAATTTTTTGCCGCCATCGCTGTATTCAGCAAAATTATTAGGAGCAGTAGCTTTGAATGAAGCGCAGGAAGTTAAAATCCCGATTAGCATGACCATACCCCATACCCCATACCCCATACCCAAATATTTGCTTTTCATTTAAAAGTCCCTCCGCAGTGTGTTTAGGTTGGTGGAGTTTATCCAGAGGAAGGGTGAGACGTGGTTTGTTAAGCGTGGGGTTGGCGGTTGTATGGCGTGTGCTTGAATTGAAATAAAGGCTAGGGCGGCTCTTTTTTCTATTGCCTGTTTTTGACCTTGCAGCCTTTCTATTTGCGCATTTAATGTTACCATTTCGCGCTCAACGGATTGAAGTTCTGCAAAGGGGGCGTTTTTTACCAAGCCCATATATGTTTCCAAAAGTTTTTTTCGGGATTCTATTTGCGAATTTAATCTTTCAAGCTCATTGCTTTTGTCTGTGTTTGAAAAAGTTCTTTCATTAATTTCAGCAAGGCCGCCAAGCACTGCTTGAAATTCCTGCAAAGCCTCTGCCGGAAGCCTAAGAGAAATGGAACGTTCAGAAAAATTTGTGAAGTAGCCGCCTTTGGACTCAGCAGTTTGGATTATTTTCTGAAAAACGCTATCCGTGTTTGCGGCACGAATGCTGTAGTTGAGACGTTGTTCTATTGTCTCAGCGGAAATTATTGTCTGAACCATGATTATCAAGATTAAGAGATTTACAGGATTTAGTTTCATTTTGCGATCCTCAAGGTTTCTAGTATTGCTTTGGAGTTTTTTTGCTCGGCTTCTTTGTTTGGAAAGTGGGCTTGGGCTATTTTTAGAGTTTTTTTGCATGAGGTTTTTAGTATGGCTATGTAATAGATTTCTGGGTCGGGGTGGGAGGTTTGAAGGCGGATTAAAGCAAAGGTTTCTTCGGGCTTTAGTTCTGCGCTGTAATTTGGCTTGAAGAATTCTAGCATTGCGTTTGCCCAAAAATCCGGGGAGCCTTGGGGTTCGTTTTTCTTTTCGTAAGCCCAGAATTTTGCGTTTAGCGCAGAAGCTGCCTGCCATATCCGTTTGCTGCTTTCGGTTTCTATAAAGTCTTTTGGAACTTGAAGCTTTAATGCTTTGTCTGATTTTGGGTGCATGTTGGGGTCGGTTAATCTTGAAAACCATTCAAAGGCTTTTATGTTTATGCGGAGCGGAGCTACCGGCGCAGGCATGTTGCTTACCCAAAGATTTATGGTAGAGAATGCGGCGCGGCGCAGCAATTCTTTTTCTTCCAGTTTTCTCTGCTCAATCTGTTCGCTCACTCTTTGAATTTCTTTTAAGAGGGCAATTTTTTCTTGCTCGGATTTTGCAACGGCTAAAAGTTCCTGCAATCTGGCAAGCGTGCTTTCTGCTATGCGAAGGCGAGCGGCATTGTCTGCAAAAGCATCTGTAATGTCGCTTGCAGAAATATTTTTGCTTGTCACGTTTCCAAGCGTTAAAATGTAATCAAAAAAAGTTCTGAACTCTGCAACGGGAATTTGCAGCGAAACATGGCCATTTCTGCGATTGCTCACAGAACCGCCTTTTGCCTTTGCCCGTTCAATAACGGTATCTATAACCGCTTCTGGCTCTGCGCTTTGCAAATTGATATTGCCGTTGTAGTTAATCATTCGCCTGTCTGCATTAGATAATGCTCTATCAACGCCCTCTTCATCAAATGATGCGCTAGCCATTGGAGCAGGCGCAGCAAGCATTCCGCGCGGCGCCCTCATAGCCACAGCTCCATCGCTTCCGCTCATATACGTGCCAAGCATCTCGTCTGCCATGCTTTCATTTGAAGAAGCATGTTTGCTTGAGGCACACGCCAAAAGCAGCAAAACGCTTGCTATTAGAATAATATAACGCACAAGGGTAATATAGAAAATTTTTCTACCTTGCCCATTATGCGCAATTTGTAAAACGTACTAGAATGCAATTACGATTTGCTATCATTTTTTGTGGTGGAAAGCATGGTGGACAAATTCCGCCAAAAACCCCTTTTCCATACTGGCGGAGACGGCTGGGGCAGCTCTTTGCGCACAGAGCGTAGCCAAGAACTTAGCGGGAGAGAGAGTTCTCGGGGCAAACCGCTCATGGTTGCATCCAATTCCATTAAGCAATGATAGGCGGAACTTGCTCTTTTTGCAGTGTCTTTTGCCAGCATTCTGCACACTAAGCGACGAAGCTCGCTTGGAACAGTTTCTGGA
The DNA here is from genome assembly GCA_009777135.1 of Candidatus Fibrimonadales bacterium. GTDB lineage: Bacteria > Fibrobacterota > Fibrobacteria > Fibrobacterales > Fibrobacteraceae > Fibrimonas. The sequence continues at coordinate 2,240 of WRMM01000179.1, read as the reverse complement.
AAATCAGAAGGAGACAAGTTTTTGCTCAGAATATTTCTTGAGGTTCTTTCTGCATCTTCATCTCGAAAAGGATGTTTGCCAGTTAGCATTTCAAACGCTATTATCCCGAGGCTGAATAAATCCGCAAGCGCGGTTGCGTTTTCTCCTCTTACCTGCTCAGGGCTCATGTAGGCGGTTGTGCCGAGAATGGTTCCGGGAATTGTGATATCCTGATTTGCAACGCGAGCAATTCCAAAATCTAAAAGTTTGGTTCTGCCAGCAAAGTCAACCATTATGTTTCCGGGTTTCAAATCTCTGTGCACAAAATCCTTTGAATGAACATGGACAAGCGCGCTCAAACAATCCCACAGCACAGCGCAAGTTGCCCAAACAGGCGGGCTTGGCGTTTTGTCTAAAATCTGCTTTAGGCTCCAGCCATTTATAAATTCCATAGATAAATTGAGCTGGCCTTTTTCCATCCAGTAACCATAAACCTGAACAATGTTGGGATGGTTCACAGCGGCCAAAACCTGAACTTCTCTGTTGAATCTCTGCACAAGGTCTTCAATTCCGCGGAGCGCAAGCTGCATACGCTTCACAACGAGCATTCTATCAAGCGAAGGATCGTGGCAAAGCCAAATTTCGCCCATGGAGCCTTGCCCAATGCAGTCGTGCACTGAGTATTGGCCTATTTTTTCGGGTGCTTTGAGTTTTCTCATTCAGCCAGTCTAACGAGCATCAGCAAGAAAAGCAATTCGCTATCGTTGCCGGCGGGTAAAATTTCGCAAAGAGAATGTTCGCCGTTCACCAAAATCTGGGCTTCTTCCGTGCCGCAGATTTTCAGAATTTCCATGAGGTAGCTAACATTGACTCCCAAATGCAAAGGCTCGCTGCTGTCTGGATTTTCATATACGCATGTTATTTTTTCTCTGGTGCGTCTGGAGCCTACGGCAGAGATTCTCATTGTTGAATCTTGAACGGTGAGCCTTGCGCTGTGGGTTGCTTTATCTGTTGAAGCGTTTACTCTTTGCAAAACTTCCAGCATTTCTGAGGTGTTGAACCTTATTGAAATGGGTAAATTTTTTGGAATGACTGGGCGCCATGCCGGATATGGACCTTCCAGCAATTTTGCGACAATTGTCACATTTGGAGTTTGGAATTTCAAATGCGTTTCGGTGAAGCCCAGTGAAATTGATGCCTCGGAGTCTCCAGTGGCCGCTGTGGCTGAAAGCAAAGCTTGAATTGCGCGCGGCGGAACTATTGAGGAGCGAGAAAGCGAAAATTCGCCTTCTTCTGGCTGAATGTAAGCCCTTGAAAGCCGATGGCTGTCTGTGCCAACGGAAACCAGTCTGGATTCATCCGTTTCCAGCAAAATGCCTGTGAGCGAAGGACGGTTATCGCTGTTTTTGCTTACGGCAAAAGAAACTTTTGAAAGCAAAAACTCTAGAGCCTGCACTTTAAGCGTTACATTGCTGTCTGGGCTTATGTCTGGGGTTTTAATAAAATCTTCGGGATTTCTGCCCGTGAGGTCTGAGTCTCGCTCTTCGCCCCATGAAACAGTCATGTTCAAACCACTTGCAGAAATTGACAATTCCCCATCTGGAGCATTTGCCACTGTTTCCACAAAGTCTGCCGCAGCTACGGCTATTTCGCCGTCTTGCTCTCCTTCTACCTCAATATTCAGGCAAAGACCCAGACCTGTTAAATCGTTTGCTGTTATTTCAAGGCTGCTTCCTTTTAAGCGAAGCAAAAAGCAGCCTGCTATTGCAATAGCGGGCTTTGAAGGCACAACCAGCTTTGCAGCCGAAAGCACCGGAGATAAAACCGATTTTTGAGCAAGAAATTTCATAGCGGTAATATAGTAATTTAAATATCAGCTGCCACCTAGCCTTATGGCTTGCGTAACAATAACTACAACTGCTGCGACAATGGCAAGGGCTATTAAAGCTCCGCGACTTGCCTTAACCGGGCGATGCAAATCCTTCATTTTTGTTCTGCGGGCTTTTGCCCTGCGTTCCTTGCGTGCCATAGATAGCTCCGTTTTTAAATGAAATATAGAAAAATGGAAGCATCTTTTTTGGTTTTTGGCGTTATAAGCCACCTTTACCCCCCAAAAAATGCAGTGTATCAGCTTTTTTTGCAAAAATATAGTATTTTTTGCCTTAAAAAGCTAAATTTATATATCAAAGGAGGTTCTCTATGTTTTATTTTGAGCCAATTTATATGCTTATTTTAGTGCTTGGAATAGTGCTTTCTGGCGG
>WRMM01000178.1 GCA_009777135.1 Candidatus Fibrimonadales bacterium | reverse complement strand
AAATCAAAAAAAATCAAATTAACAAAGAAAAAAACGCTCATAAAAAAGCTATTGAAGAGAAAAGTCACAAGAAACCAAATCGCAAAAGAAATGGGAGTGCACAGAGCAACGCTGGGGAGGTATTTGAAGATACAATAATCAATAAAGTTTGCTGGTCGCCCTTTTCCCGCTCATTTCCTAGCGGCGTTTAAAATATCCATTATTTCGAATTCGTAGGAATATCCGGTTTTGCCAGAGATTTTGTTTTTTACTGATTGAACTGCGTTTGCTATGGAAGAGGCGTCTCGGTTAAAGAATTTGCCTATTTCGCTTAGGGAAAGTCCGGTTTGCTTGCATAAATAAATGGCTATTTGCCGCGGTTTGCTGACTTTTGCAATGCGGCTTTTTCCGCAAAGGGTTTCCATGGGGATATTGTAGGCAAGGGCGGCGGCGGTGGCTATGGATTTCATGGTTGGGTCTTTGCTGCCCGTGTTTTTTTCTCCGTAAATAGAGCGGATTATCTGCGGGGTTATTTCGCATTTCAAGTGCGTTTGCCTTGCGGCAAGCTCGTTTATAATGCCTTCCAGAGAGCATACATTTTCACCGAATTTTTCTGCTATAAGCTTCCAGCAGTCTTCTAGCGAGGCTGCAGGCAAGCCCTTTTCTTGTGCTTTTTGGCGCAAAATAGCTATGCGGGTTCGCAAATCAGGCTTTTTAATCTCGCATTTAATGCCCATTTTCAAAAAATTCTCAAAATCGGCTGCAGGAGCATTTTTGCTTTTTGGGTTAACGGCTATAACTATGGAACGCCCTTTGTTTTTTAAGGTTTTTAATATGTTCAAAAACTCATTCTGAACTTTTTGAGAAAATTCCTGGTTATTGAGGTTGTATATATCTTGCAAATTGTCAAAAAGCAGGATATCCGCTTGGTAAAGAGCCAGATTTCCGTTGCTTCTTTCTTTGAGAAAACGCTCTGCATCCCATAAAACCGCTTTTTTTGCCCAGCTTGCCGAATTGCCAATAGCATGGAGCAAATGCGTTTTGCCAAGCCCTTCCGCTCCTTTTATTACCAGAAAATTATCTTGCTCGCTTGGCTTTGCAGCTATTATTTTTGCGCATTCCAAAGCAAACTCATTGGATGTTTCGGCAATAAAATTGTCTAGTTTGTATTTTTTGCAAAAATTGCCTAATTTGGCTCTTTCTGGCTTTTTGAGTTCGGGGGCTTCTGCTTTTTCTTCTTTTATTTGAGGGGCAAAAATGGAAATTTTATTTATGCAGGGGTCTATGCTTTGAGCGATTTTCAGAAAAGCCTCGCAAAAATTGCATAAAAACAGCTCTTTTGCAAATTCATTTGCCGCTTCAATGCACAGCGTGCCGTTTTCTGCCGATATATGCTTTATTGCGGAGAGCCATGAGTCGTTTTCTTTGGGATTTGAGCGTAAAAATGCCGAAAGGCACTGTTCCCACAGGTTGAGAACAGGCCCTTTGGCAGCGTTCATATTGACATTCACAAACACGACATAAATATCTAAAATTTTCAGAGCTATTCAAAGGGGCTTATTAGGGGGGTTGGCTAGAAGACTAGCTACGTCAAGCTTTTATAATTTTTAGAAAAATTATCAACATTTTATTTACATAATATAATCTAATTATAATTATTTTATTAAGAATTTGTTCCTATTGTTATTAACGAAAATATTTTATTTTGACTTGACTGGGGCAAGTTTCAAAATGGAACTTTAAAAATACCCATAACGTTTCAAAATGAAACGTTATTATTCCAAAATCGCTGTTTTTCGCTTAAAAATGCGGTTTTTTGTTATGGCATAGCTTTTGCTCTTTATAGGGCAAAAGAAATTTTCACTTAACCGAGAGGTAAAATTATGTCCATTAGACCGCTTGCAGACCGAGTTTTGATAGAGCCGGTTGAAGCTGAGACCAAAACACAGGGCGGAATCTTTATTCCCGACAATGCAAAGGAAAAGCCTATGCAGGGTATTGTAAAGGCCGTTGGAGCAGGGCGCAAGAGCGACAAAGGCGAAACTATAGCCATGGAACTCAAAGTTGGCGACAAGGTGCTTTACGGCAAATACAGCGGAACAGAGGTTACCGTTGACGGCAATAACTATCTCATCGTTAAAGAGAACGATGTATTGGCAGTTCTTTAACAGAAGGTTTTAAACAAGGAGAATAAAATGGCAAAACAGCTAAAATTCGATATTCAAGCCCGCGAAGCACTTATGCGCGGCGTTGATAAACTGGCAAATGCAGTAAAAGTAACGCTTGGTCCCAAAGGGCGCAACGTTATGCTTGGCAAATCCTTTGGCGCGCCCGCAGTCACAAAAGACGGCGTTACCGTTGCCAAAGACATTGAGCTTGAAGACTCATTTGAAAACTTAGGCGCTCAAATGGCGCGCGATGCGGCTTCCAAAACCAGCGATATTGCAGGCGACGGAACCACAACCGCAACCGTTTTGGCTCAGGCAATAGCCCGCGAAGGTTTAAAAAACGTTGCGGCTGGCGCAAACCCCATGGATATAAAGAGAGGCATTGACATTGCGGTTAGCGCAGTTGCAGATGCTATAAGCAAAGCTTCCGTAAAGGTAAATGGCAAAGAGCACATCACACAAGTTGCTGCCATTTCTGCCAACAACGACCCGGAAATCGGCAAATACATTGCAGATGCAATGGAAAAGGTTGGAAAAGACGGCGTTATTACTCTGGAAGAATCCAAAACCGCAGACACCACCCTTGATGTTGTTGAGGGAATGCAATTTGACCGCGGTTATTTAACCCCATATTTTGTTACCAACACCGAAAATATGGAAGTTCAGCTGGAAAATCCCTGCATTTTGCTGTACGACAAAAAAATCAGCTCTATGAAGGACCTGCTCCCAATTTTGGAACAGGTGGTAAAAGTTGGCAAGTCTCTTTTGATAATTGCAGAAGATGTTGACGGAGAGGCTCTCGCAACGCTTATCATAAACAAAATGCGCGGCGCAATTAAAGTTGCTGCTGTTAAGGCTCCTGGTTTTGGAGATCGCAGAAAAGCCATGCTAGAAGATATCGCTATTTTAACCGGCGGTTCGCTTGTTAGCGAAGAAACCGGCGCAAAATTGGAAGATGTTTCCATAGACGATCTTGGGCAGGCAAAATCTGTGATAATAGACAAAGACAATACTACCATAGTAGAAGGCGCAGGAAAGTCTGAAGACATAAAGGCTCGTGTTGGGCAAATCAAAAAGCAGGTTGAAGATACCACAAGCGACTATGACCGTGAAAAACTGCAAGAGCGTTTGGCAAAGCTTTCTGGTGGCGTAGCTGTGATTAAGGTTGGCGCAGACACTGAAATTGCCATGAAAGAGAAAAAAGACCGCTTTGACGATGCTTTGCATGCAACTCGCGCTGCTATTGAAGAGGGTATTGTTGCAGGCGGTGGCGTAGCATTTATCCGCGCCGCTGCTGTGATAGATTCTTTGAAATTCGAAAACTCAGACCAGAAAACCGGCGCTGTTATTATTCGCCGCGCTTTGGAAGAGCCTTTGCGTCAGATTGCAGAAAACGCAGGCGAAGAGGGTTCCGTTGTGGTTAACAAGGTTAAAGAAGGCAAAGGCGATTTTGGCTACAACGCCAAAACCGACATTTACGAAGACCTTTCTAAATCTGGCGTTATTGACCCTGCAAAGGTTTCCAAAACCGCTCTTTTGAAAGCCGCTTCCATTGCTTCTATGATTCTCATAACCGAATGCGTTGTTGCAGAGAAAAAAGAAGAAAAACCCGCAATGCCAGGTCCTGGCATGGGCGGAATGGGTGGCATGGGCATGGATATGTAATAAAAAATCATTTTTTTATATTTTTTTTGCCTTGAAAAGCGTCTAAGGATATATGAAGATATATCCTTTTTTATTTTTAGCTTTTTGGGTGAACGTGTCTGCTCAAATAAATGGTTTTTCTTATTGGTGGCAGAGCGATGATCTGATTGATTATGCGCAAATGGGGGAGTTGGAGGCCCTTAGCGAAGACCAGGAACTTTGGTGCGCGCTGGCAGAACTTTACGTTGGCAGGGAATTGGCGCAAGAGGCGGAATGCGTTTTTGAAGAAATTGAGGTTTTGAAAAAACCTAGCGCGCAAAAAAAGAGCAAAAAGATGTGGAAGGCAAATTTGAACGTTGGGGCGAATTTGGACACAACCGGAAATTTGAAGAATAAGACTGCGAAAATCAGCGGAACGGCATGGAAGTTTTCTGGTGAAACAAGGTTTAAGGAAAACGATGATATAAAGGGAACTGCAGCCTTTAGACATGGTATTTTTTATGCGAAAGGCGGTGATTTAACCAGCAAATACAGGGGAGTTTTATCAGAGTTTAATTTGGGCGATTTGCGTTTGGGCGGTCAGCGGCTTTTTAAAGATGAAAGAGATTCCTCTTGGGTTTATGGGAGATTCAGCAAAAATTTTTTGGAAAAGAGGTTTTACGCAGGCGGAAATTTTCGCATGGTTGCGCCGTATTATGCAGGAAACAAAATGTGGAGCCGCACTTGGCAGGGAATGCGGGTTGAAGACTGGAATTTTAGGTTAACGGAAATTGCTGTTGTGAAAGAGAATGAAAATACTCTTGATTTTGCTTTTTTAGCTGAGCGAAAGCGAAAAGGGGCGAGGCTTGCCTTTGAGCATGATAAAAACAAAAGCGCAATTTCCGCTGGTTTTAAGCCTGTTATTAAAGGAACGGATAGTTTATGGGCAAAGTCTGAGCATCCATTGCGAATGCGGCTTGGCTGGGATAAAAAAATGCAAAACGTGCGGGTTTCGCACTCGCTTTTATTCAAGGAAAATTGGGAGCAGGGAAAGCCTTTGGAATTTAGAAGCGAAAGCAAAATAAAAATTCCTCTTGCATTTTCGCCAAATTTAACCACAAGATGGACTGCAAATTTTTACAAGGATGGCAGAATTAATTTGAGGCAATTTTACATAGGACTGGCTGCAAGCGTCTAAGTCTTAGGACGCTGATTAAGTCGCTTGGGACAAGGAACATGGGACAAGCGATGTGCAAATCTACGTTATTTGGGACATGATTTTTAAATAATCATGTCCCATGTCCCAGCCAATGTAGCTTTGCATATCGCTTGTCCCATGTTCCAGAGCATTAAGTT
>WRMM01000177.1 GCA_009777135.1 Candidatus Fibrimonadales bacterium | reverse complement strand
TAATTCTGGTAAAAATTTACATTTCGGGCGTTTTTTACCTCAAACCCCCATATGCACTAATTTAGTAGAAACGGTCTGCTTATCTTAGCTTGTCCGGGCAGGCACAAAGTGTCCAAAAAGTGTCTAAACAGTGTTTAAACGCTTTTTGGACACCTCAAAACGGCGAATTCAGGCGAATTTAGCCGATTTTCGCTTGGCGCGGCTTTTGCCATATACAAAGCATGGAAAAAAACAACACGAACCGCAAATACAAGAACAGCGTTTTTACCACCTTGTTCGGGGAAAAGAAAAACCTTCTTGAGATGTACAGCGCTGTCAGCGGGAAGGAATATCCCGAAGACACGGAGGTCAGGATAATAACACTTTCCAACATCCTTTTCATGGAGCAGCAGAACGACATTGCTTTTGTGATAGACGGCAAGCTGGTGGTGCTCATCGAGCACCAGTCCACCATCAACGAAAACATGCCGCTTAGGATGCTGATTTACATGGCTAGGGAATATGAGCAGCTTACTAGCAGCAGCGATTTGTACAGGCAAAAGAGAATTGGAATACCGACCCCGGAGTTCATAGTTTTGTACAATGGCAAGCAGGAATATCCTGACTACAAGGAGATGCGTCTTTCGGATTCTTTTATGATGAAGAATGAAGTTTGCTTTCTTGAGCTTGTTGTAAAGGTTTACAACATCAACAAGGGTAGGAACGCGGATATGGTCAGTCGCTGCTCTAGTTTGAGCGGGTATAGTGAGCTTGTTGCTGAGGTTGAGGAGAACAAGAAGTCCATGGGTTTGGCGGCGGCGGTTAAGACGGCTGTAAAGTCTTGCATGAGCCGCAATATTTTAGTATATTTTTTGAAGGAACATAGCGCGGAGGTTGAGAATATGCTGCTTGGCGAATGGAATTTGAAGGATGCCCTTGTGATAGCTAGGGAGGAGGCTAAGGAAGAAGCTTTGAAAGAGGGCATAGAGATTGGCGATGCCAAACTCCAAAAGCTTATCGCCCTATGGGAGAATGGCACGTCTTTGGATGAGGCCAAACGCCAGCTAAATCTGCAATAAAAAAAACGCCCAAAAAATGGGGTTTGGGGTATAGGGTATGGGGTAAAAAAATACCCGAAATGTAAACTTTTACCAGAACTATTATAGAAGCCCATATATAAAAGCTCTACCAAATGTCTGTTATACCTATTTATTTACATTTTCCATTTTTTAGAATTTTTTTCGCCTCGAATTACGTCTAATATGTAGTCGTTCCTTAAAAATGTATTAGCACTGATTAAATCAAGGAAAATTTGACAAAAACCCTTGTTTTTTTTAACCGCTTTTGCTATATTTGTATGTTAAAAAGCGGTATAAAATGATAGGCAAATTACCCCAAACCATGCAGCGCAACCTGTTTCGCCCCATGCTCAAGGATTTCATAGATCCCGGCCACGAGCTTGTTTTATTATCGGATAAAATAGACTGGCATTATTTCGAGAAAGAATTTGAGCCTCTTTATTGCTCCAACAACGGTTCCCCCAGCGTTCCCATTCGCCTTATTGTAGCTTGCATTATGCTCAAGCAGCTGTATAACCTCGGCGATGAGACCCTGCCAGCTTACTGGGTCAGGGATGTTTATTTTCAGTATTTCAGCGGCATGACTTTTTTTGAGCATGAGTTCCCTTTCGTTCCGAGCGATTTTTCTCATTTCCGCAAACGCATAGGCGTGGCAGGCTTTGAGAAGATTTTTGCCTGCAGCGTAAAACTTCATGGCAAGGATGTTGCGAAACAGGCGAAATTTTCTCTGTCCGACACCACTGTCCAGGAGAACAATACCACGTTTCCCACCGATGCCAAGCTTTGCAAGAAAGTGATAGACAAATGCAACAAGATAGCGGAATCAGAAGGCATTGTTCAGCGCCAGAAGTTTAGGAAAGAAAGCAAGCAGCTGGTTCGCGAAGCCTACAACGGCAACCATCCCAAGCGCAGAAAGCGGTCAAGGAAAGCGAAGAAGCGTTTGAGAACCGTCGCCAACCATCAAATTAGAGAGCTTGAGAGGAAGATGAATGATTTTCAGAAAGCGGCCCATGGCAAAAGCTTAGAGCTTTACAAGCGCGCGGTGAACCAGCAGAGGCATGACGGGGATAAAGTCTATAGCTTGCACAAGCCATTTACCAGGTGCATGTCCAAAGGCAAGGCGCATAAGCAATACGAGTTTGGCAACAAGGTCGGCTTGATAACCGGCGGCGTTAAAGGCAAGAAGATTATTTTGGCTATCAAAGGGTTTATAGAGAATATTTATGACGGCCATTCAATAGAGCCGCTTCTCAGGCAGATGGCCGGCAACGGCATACCGCTCCCTGATGAGCTTGCCTACGACCGCGGCGGCAAAGGCAAGAGCGAAATAATGGGCGTGAAGATTCTGATACCCTCTGCGCCTAAGAAATCCGACACGGCTTATCAAAAGCTTGCCAAGCGCAAAAAGCATCGCCGCCGGGCTGCCATCGAACCCATTATTGGGCATTTGAAAAGCGATTTCCGCATGGCGCAGAACTATCTTTGGGGTGAAGCCGGCGTTCAAATAAATGCGTTTATGTCAGCTTGCGCATGGAATCTGAAGAAAATGATGGGGAAGCTAAGGGAGAAATTCCCGCAATTTATTTTGCGGCTCTTTTTCCCGAAAAATTACTTCTGTACGGCTGCGTAAAATCAAAAACTCAGGGTTTATAAGGAACGACTATGTAATCTATCAAAAATCTTTAAAGCATTTTGAATGCTGTCTTTTGCAATATAAGAAACTATTTCTTCTAAATCTGTTTCAGCTTCTTTTGTTAAATTTACCGTATATTCCTTTATCATAAAGCTTGCCTTTGCAATTTTTCTCTAAGTTCAGAAAAAACGGCATTTGCTTTTCTGGTTCTTTTTGCTTTTATATCGTTTTCTGCAAGCTTGATAATATTTAGCAACGCAAAAGCATCTTGAGTTTTTTGATATGTATCTATATCAATTAGAACAGCCCTTGCCTCGCCGTTCTTGGTTATCACCACGGGATTTTTGTTTTCATAAACATAGTCCATAACATCAGAGGCATTGCTCTTGATGTAAGAGACTGTCTTTATATTTTCTGCAACATTTACAAACATACAAACTCCTTTTCGGTAATATAGAAATTCGGTATAGCCATGCTGGTAAATCTCCTGCGGTTTTGTTAAATATAGTAAGCACTGATTAACTCAATGCTTGGGAGTAGGGAGTAGAAAACGCTTAAATTCGCTCAAATTCGGCATTTTTTCCTGCATTTCCCTTAGAAGCCCATACAACAAATCTTTACCAAATGTGCAGGTAAACTTATTCCACTCCCCAGCGAAGTAAATCAGCGTTTTACTATATTATACGCATTGGAGACAGCAAATGACACTTGATTTTGACGAGTATAAAATTCAAGACGAGCCTGGCAAAAGAGAAAAATCCGAGATTTGGAGTGCCGCTATCGGGCTTCAGCAAGTTGACGGGCTTAAAACCTCGGAATATCTTATAAAGACCGCAATAGCAAATATTGAGGGCGACATTACATTTGATGAAGTCAAAAATAGGCTTAATGCTTACTACAAGGAAAACCCATCTAGAACTGCCGAAGACGAAAAAACAGAGGAAGCCGACAAGGTATCAGCAAGAATTGCAGAAATTTTATCCGAGAAAACTTTTCATTTTAGCCCGGCTGAATATATAGAAATCCACAGGAGGCTTTTTGAAGGCATCTATAAATTTGCTGGCAAAGTTAGGGATTACAACATAACCAAAGAGGAATGGGTACTTGGGGGCGAAACGGTTCTTTATTCAAGCGCCAATACTATTATGGCAGCGCTTAAACATGATTTTGACAACGAAAAATCTTTTAATTACAGAGCTTTAAGCAAGCAGCAAATAATGGAGCGCATTTCAAAATTCACATCAGATATTTGGCAAATACACCCATTCGGCGAAGGCAACACGCGAACAACCGCAGTTTTTATAATAAAGTATCTAAGAAAATTAGGTTTTAATGTTGACAACGAGCAATTTGCAAAGCATTCATGGTACTTTAGAAATGCGCTGGTAAGGGCGAATTATACTGACTTTAATAAAGAGGTTGCATCAACCAGCAAGTTTCTGCATCTATTTTTGGGCAATTTGCTGCTTGGCGAAAAAAATGAGCTAAAAAACAGGCATATCCATATTGAATGGGAGCAAGAAAGTGGCACTGTAAAACGAGAAAATGGCACTGTAAATAGTAAAAATGGCACTGTAAATCAGAAAGACGATAAAGTATTTGATGTAATAAAAAGAGATGGCTCTCTAAAAGCAGAGGAAATTGCTAAAGAATTGGGGATAGGGTTACGCACCGTCAAACGGCATATCAAAAAATTGAAAGAGAGCGGCGAGATAGAGCGCACCGGATCCGACAAAGTTGGTTATTGGAAAGTTCGTAGCATTTAGCTAAGCCAGCTTGTAATGCTCTTTCAGCTGCCCTTTTAGCTCGGCGTTTTCGGTGCGAAGCTTGTCTATTTCGTTCCTAAGCTCCTTGATCTCCATTTTTAGCTCCCTGATTTCTTGAGTGGAAGCCTCCCACAAGCCCTTCCAGGAATTAAGCTGGCTGTCAAAGCCTGCCTGCATTGCTTGTATCTGAAGCTGCAACGCCTGAATTTGAGCCTGGAACGCATCTATTCGGCTGTCTTTGCCGTGCTTCACGTAATTAACCGCAACGGTCAGTATGGCAGCTATCCCAGCCAAGCCGCCTATAGTGCCTATATGTCTCAAAACCGCTTCCATAAGCGTCAATATACAAAATTTTAAACTCGGCGTTTTCAATCCTAACTTTTTCCAGTTCAATTCTAAGCTCTTTGATTTCGCCTTTCAATTCCTTTATTTCTTGTGCGGAAGCCTCCCACAAGCCTTTCCAGGAATTAACTGATTCCTGCATGCCTTGAATTTGCAGACGAAACGCTTCATTCTGATTTCTCATTTCCGCCTGAATGCCTTGCAAATGCGTTTCAAAGCTATTCTGCATTCCCTGAATTTGCGAATTGAAAGCAACGGTTTGAATCTTTGCGTCCTCGCGCATTCCCTGCATCTGCGAGTTGAAAGCGTCCAGATGCTTTTCAAAGC
>WRMM01000176.1 GCA_009777135.1 Candidatus Fibrimonadales bacterium | reverse complement strand
ATTCATACTTTTGTGGCGTAGACCTATGGACAGATGGTCGCGCCCAGCCTGGAACATGGATATTTTATTAATGTCATCTCCAGAACAATTGTCGCCACTGTTATTTATGCAATGACGGTAAGGAAGACGAAATTCTATGACGTATTCTTTATCTTTAAAAAAGGTAAACTCTTTACAGGTACCATTTAAACCGTTTTCAGTGATGTAAAAATGCTTAGGAGTAGGATCACCGTTAATATCGTTATTCTGAGGAGAAAAATTTAGGGTGTTGAAGCCTTCTATATCAGCAGCCCCGTAGAAGAACTTTCCTTCTCCGACACTCAACAAATCTTCATTGTTCGCTCTAGGCATAGAAGGAAGTAAGCTAAACTCGGTAATGTTATCGGCCATATTAATATCATGCCAAGAACCAGAAGGACATATAGCAACATTAATGTTGGCGCATTTGCTAGAGTTTATGCGCTGGCAACTACGTATAAGGGCATCGTTTTGGACAAACCACTTGACATCTAAAATCGCATCACAGCCACCATCGGCATCGTAATGAACCTTGCGAAAATGAAGTTCATCGAAATCGCCTTTGGGCAATATATAAGAACTCAAATCTGTATTTACACCGCTAATACCATTAACACCGTCAACTATGTCTATATCGCCCTTTGAAAGTCTAATGCTCTTAGCCCCCAGCTGCGAAATATCTTCTTTGAGCAACGCAGAAATCCGCCCCGCTTCTTCTGCGCTTGCAAGCATTCTCTGGCTGCGAACGCGCATACCAGTTGAATCTGAAAACGCGCGGCCCGCAACGACTATTATGAATCCCATTATAGCCATGTAAACGAGAAGCTCAATCAACGTAAAACCGCAGTTTTTCAGGACAACTGCCGGGGCGGCAATTTTTTAAAGCTTTTTAAGCAGCCAAGGCTTTGGGTGTAAGCAATGATTAACTCAATGCTTGGGAGAGTAGATAGTAGGGAGCTGGTCTAAACTCTCGCCATGCGATTAACGCCCGCTTCCAGAACTTCTCGCATGTAGGAAGTCCATGGCATGGAGGCTTGCTTCGCCTGCCGTTTTATGGTCACGATAAGAGGTCTGGGAAGCTGCATGGAAACGGTATCTATGGCCGTTGCCTGTGGTCGCTTGACAAGGTGCAGCTTTGACTTGGGAACTTTTATCCCCATTTCCTTAAGCTCCGCTTCCGTGAAAGAAACTTTTACTCCGCATTTTAGCATGCCTCTTGTGCCAGAGGCTATTGATTTCATCAAACGAGTCATTGGCTGCTCTCCATTTTAAAAATTTCACCATTTTCTAGCATTTCTTCAATTTCTTTTTCTGTTGAATTTAATAAAGACATTCCGTAGTTCTTTAAAAATGTTTTTTCATTATCGCTTATATTTGCTTTTTCATTCTTCTCAAAACCGTAAACTACAAAACTCCTAAACCCTTTTTTATGCACTATTATAGTTCTGTAACCGCTGCTCTTCCCTTTGTCTTTTGCTATTCTAACCTTGTGCAAGCCCTCTCCATAATTCACGATGCCTGAGCCGCTGTCTATGCTTTTTATGGCATCCAGCAGCTTCTCGTCCGGAATCCTATTCTTTTTGTTCCATTTCTTGAATAGCTTTGTTTGGTATGCGGCCATTTATGGAATATAGTAAAGTAAATCAGCCTTTTACTAAAGTAAACAACCCCCACCCCGGGAGGAAATGGGACTACGATTTACCACAGTGTCCAAAAAGTGTCTAAACAGTGTCTAAACACTTTTTGGACACTTTAAAATGGCGAATTTTAGCAAATTTCAGCGTTTTTTGCTTGGCACGACTTTTGCCGTATATAAGGCATGGAAAATGCTAAAACAAACCAAAGCGGCAAGCAGGCGAACCGCTGTTACAAAAACAGCGTGTTCACTTTGCTGTTCAGCGAAAAAGAAAAACTGCTGGAACTTTACAACGCTGTGAGCGGGCAGAATTATCCCGAAAATACGGAGATAGAAATAATAACCCTATCTGATGTGCTGTTTATGGAACGGATAAACGACATAGCTTTTGTTCTGGACGACAAGCTTGTTGTTCTTATAGAGCACCAATCTACAGTCAATGAGAATATGCCGCTTAGAATGTTGCTTTATATGGCAAAGGAATATCAAAAAATAACAGGCAAAAAAGATTTGTACAAAAAGCGGATTGTTGAAATCCCAACGCCCGAATTCATCGTGCTTTACAACGGCAAAGAGGAGTTTCCGGATTTCAAGGAATTAAAGCTTTCTGATGCGTTTAAATGCAAAAGAGAAAGCTGTTTCCTTGAGCTTGTGGTTAAGGTTTACAATATCAACAAGGGCAGGAATGCTGAGATGTCTGAAAGAAGCCCTTCATTGAATGGCTATAGCGAGCTAGTTGCGGAGGTAAATAAGAACAGCAATATCATGAGCCATGAAGAAGCTATCAAAGCCGCGATAAAGACTTGCATGAGCAAGAATATTTTGCTATATTTCCTTGAGAAGCATTCTTATGAGGTTGAGAATATGTTGTTGACGGAATGGAATTGGGACGATGCCCTTGCTGTTGCTAAGGAAGAGGGCAAGGAAGAAGCTAGAGCCGAGGCTTTGAAGGAGAATGAAGCTAAGTTACAAGAGAACGAAGCTAAGCTACAGGAAAGCGAGGCCAAGCTGCAAAATGTACTCTCCCTTTTGGAGAGCAGCGTGTCTTTAGAAGAAGCAAAGCGGAAACTTGGGTTGCTGTAATACTTGGCTTGCTTAAAATAATAACCCCCGCCCCGGGAGGAAATGGGACGATGGTTTGCCATAGTGTCCAAAAATTGTCTGAACCAGAATTCGCAGAATTTACAGGATTTCCAGAATGTGTCAAATAAATTGCATATATATCAACAATATTCTGTTAATTTTTTAATTCTGTGAATGACCAGCCTTTGGCTGTTCGTCAGCGAATGCAAAGCGTGGAGGCGTCTGGTTCAGACAATGTGATGCTTTTACTTGCATCAGCAAGAATATTTTGCTATATTTTTTTGAGGAACATGCAGGGCAAACGCATCTTAATTTTAATCTAAATCGTGATTTTACCGCAGGTAAACGGTATTGCTGTGGATATTGGGATGTTGCAAACGTTCGTTGCGAATGGGCGAAAGATTTTCCGTGTCGGTATTTGTCATATTCGGGATAAACGCAATAATAATCCGTCTGTAATCAACGCTGTAGGGGCAAAATTTTTTGCCCTCTTTGCTGCAATGAATATTTGCTGTATTTTGCCAAGGCAAACAACCCCCGCCCCGGGAGGAAATGGGACTACGATTTACCACAGTGTCCAAAAAGTGTCTAAACAGTGTCTAAACACTTTTTGGACACTTTAAAACAGCGAATTTGAGCGAATTTTAGCGTTTTTTGCTTGGCACGATTTTTGCCGTATATAAGGCATGGAAAAAGCTAAAACAAACCGAAAATACAAAGACAGCGTTTTCACAAAGCTATTCAGCGAAAAGGGAAAACTGCTGGAATTGTACAACGCAATAGAGAACACAAGCTATGGCGAAGACACCGACGTACAGATAGCCACATTGGAAAATGTGCTGTTCATGGGGCAGGCGAACGACATAGCATTTGTGATGGACGGAAAGCTAGTGGTGCTAATAGAGCACCAATCGACGATTAATTACAACATGCCGCTGAGGATGCTGATTTATATGTCGAAAACATACGAAAAGCTGACGAATCCCGATGACCTTTACCTAAAAAAAAGAATGACTATCCCCAAGCCCGAGTTCATAGTTCTGTACAACGGCGACGAGGATATGCCCGATGAGCAGATACTGAAATTGTCGGATATGTATCCCTTTCCCTGCGATGATTCTCCGAACACGCTTCATTTGTCGGTGAAAGTCATCAACATCAACAAGGGCAGGAACGAGGAGCTTGCGAGTCGCAGTGAAACGCTTAACGGCTACGAAAAATTTGTATATTTGGTAAAGGAATATTCCAAGACTTTGGATAGAAATTCTGCCATAGAGCGCGCTATTGACGATTGCATTCGGCAGGATGTTTTGAAAAGGTTTTTGGAGCTTCACTCATACGAGGTAAGGAACATGCTGTTGACTGAATGGAACATGAAGGATGCTCTCAGGGTTGAGCGGGAAGAGGCTTTGGCTGAGGCTAGAGAGGAGAACGAAGCCAAGCTGCAAAATGTGCTCTCCCTTTTGGAGAGCGGCGTGTCTTTGGCTGAGGTAAAGCAAAAACTTGGCTTGCTCAAAACAACCGCCGCCGCCTCATAAGAAATGAGGGCGGGGGAGGAAATTATTTAATTACACCTCAAAGTCATTGTTGTTGCGGTACAGTCCGTAAATTTAATAGTTTTGGAATTATTTGTATTTGAATTTTGCAGATTTATTGTCGTAACATTATCGTTGCTGAAGTTTTTCTTGCCTTGGCTAGTACCGTTAACAAAAAACTCGCATTGCGTGCTCTCATCGGTTCTCACACTACAATTTTCACCTCCGTAAACATAGATATTGCAAACACCTGTTTGCAATATTCAATTCTGCGTATTTATTTTCTCTTTTTCTCCGTCTAACACAATAGACACAGGAAAAGGAGAAAATATGCTTGAGACCAAAACGAACCAAAGCGGCAAGCTGGCGAACCGTTGCTACAAAGACAGCGTTTTCACAAAGTTGTTCAGCGATAAGGGAAAATTGCTTGAACTTTACAACGCAATAGAAAACACGAGCTACGGCGAAGATACCGACATACAGATAACCACGTTGGAAAATGTGCTGTTCATGGGGCAGGCAAACGACATAGCATTTGTGATGGACGGAAAGCTCGTGGTGCTAATAGAGCACCAATCAACGATTAATTACAACATGCCATTGAGGATGCTGATTTACATGTCGAAAACCTACGAAAAGCTGACAAATCCCGATGACCTATATCTCAAAAGAAGAATGTCCATTCCCAAGCCTGAGGTACCCTGCGACGATTCTCCAAACACGCTTCATCTGTCCGTGAAAGTCATCAATATCAACAAGGGCAGGAACGAGGAGCTTGCGAGCCGCAGCGAGACGCTTAACGGCTACGAGATTTTTGTATATTTGGTAAAGGAATACTCCAAGACGTTTGACAGG
>WRMM01000175.1 GCA_009777135.1 Candidatus Fibrimonadales bacterium | reverse complement strand
GCTTGCCGCTCAGCACTTTCAATCCTTCACTGAACGTTTTGCGGACTGGCCCGTGAACATTGCTCTTGTGAATCGCTATAAAACAAATTTTGAAAAAAAAGAAATTTACAAAGGGCTGGCAGAAGGCAGCATTGACTTGGTTGTTGGCACCCATGCCTTGCTTATGGATAGCATTAAATTCAAAGACATAGGCTTGCTTATTATTGACGAGGAGCAGAAATTTGGCGTTAAGCAAAAGGAAAGGCTTAGAGAAATGCGGCTTTCCCTAGACACCCTCTCTATGAGCGCAACTCCTATCCCAAGAACTTTGCAGCTTTCAATGACCGGAGTCAGAGACATTTCCTTTCTCAATACGCCGCCGCTAAACCGCCTGCCTGTAGAAACAAAAATCATGGAAAGAGACGATTCAATTTTGGCAGCAGCGGTAAAAGACGAAATAGAAAGAGGCGGGCAGGTTTTTGTTGTGAACGACCGCGTGCAGGGCATTGAAAATCTGGTGGAGGCTGTGGAAAGCTGGGTGCCGAATTTGCGGGTTGGAATAGCCCATGCCCAACTGCCAGACAGCGATTTGGAAAAAACAATGTCTGCTTTTATAAACAAGGAATTTGATGTTTTGGTTTGCACTGTTTTAATAGAATCCGGGCTTGATGTTCCAAATGCAAACACAATCATAATTATGAATGCGCAGCAGTTTGGCGTTGGGCAGCTTTACCAGCTGCGAGGCAGGGTTGGCAGGTCAACGGTTCAGGCCAGAGCTTATCTGGTAACTCCCGATGGCAATGTTGGAGTTTCAAAATCTGCGCATAAAAGGCTTGCCGCTATGGAACGCTTCACCGATTTAGGCTCCGGATATCAGGTTGCCATGCGAGATTTGGAAATTCGCGGAGCGGGCAATTTGCTGGGAATGGAGCAGCACGGATTTATAGAAGAAATTGGTTTTGAAACGTATGTTAGAATGATTAGAGAGGCGGTTGAAGAATTGCGGGGAACCAAAGATGATTCTCCAGTCAAACCTCGTTTGGAGCTGCGCGTCGATGCCTATTTGCCAGAGCAGTGGATAAAAGACGGCTTGGCCAGGATTTCAATTTACCAGCGCATTGCCCGCGTTGAAACAAGCGAAGAAATAGCCGCTCTTTCGGAGGAATTGAGAGACAGGTTTGGACCTATTCCAAAACCTGCAGAAATGCTTTTGTCATGCGCTGATATAGGCATTTTGGCAAGAAAACTCTGCATAGCAGGCATTGCGCGCAAACAGGGAGTTGCGGTTTTGACATTTGCCGATAAAATCAACGCAAAATCGCCAATTTTGGCAGATTTATTCGAAAAAAACAAGTTTCCGCTCCGTTTTTTGGCTACTGCGCCCATACAAGCCGTTGTTGAAATCGGTCATTCTGTCGCAGAAAAAGAGGTAGAAAGCCTGCTGGAATTTTTTAAACTAGTCATTTCCCCCATCATACCATCTCTTTCCTCTTGAGCCGAGACTTGCCCCTGTTCTCTGTGGAGCTGTTCTTTCGGCTTGATTTACACTTCTTTAGGCAGCCCTTTGGCATCGTATTCAATGCGGTGCCCTTCTTTTGACGTTTTCCATAGCTTTACACGTTTTCCTTTCCGGATGACATCCTTCTTGTACATTGTGGAAGCTTCGCCGATGCTGTATGAGATTCGCATAGAGTTATTTAATCGTAATGTCCCTTGCAGGCTATTATTTCTAAATCCCTATTTTCGGTGCCATCATAAACAAGCCTGTTCTCATCGTCTATCTGCCTGCTGAATCCTTTCCTATGTTTAAGCGGTTCGGGCTTGCCAATTCCTTTGAGAAATCCATTCCTTTGAATGTCAATTATGAGTTTGTTTATTCTTTTAAGCGTTTTCTTGTCTTGGTCTTGCCAAGCAAAATACTCTTTCAAAGCAGCTTCCGTAAAACCGACTTTCATTTAGCCATCGCCTCTAGCTCTTCTATGGTGAAGTATGTCATTTTACCCTCGTCTCGCTGCTTGAATGAGTGGTCAAGTTTAGCCAAATACTCAGAGTTCCGTGCCATTTTTAGCATATCTTTATAGTCTTTTTCCGGCAAAAGAACTACTTTTCCCCGCTTGAAAGTTCGCCTAACCCTTTCAATGAGGCTAGGTGTAAGGGTTCCGCTTGGAATTGAAATTGCTGTATTCATGTTCATAAATATAGTAATTAAAAGATTAATTTAGACAAGCCTAGCATATCTAGCCTATTCAAACGAATACTTTTCCTCCAGTCATTCCAGATGGCTTTTCGCCTATCCTTATTCCGGTAATGAGTGGACGGGCGGCTAATTTAGCCAATTGGCGAAACACGAAAATCTCTTTTTTTATGGTATTCGTGCGCTTTCGTTATGGCAAGACTCGCTGATTTTTTAGCCAATTTTGGACAATTTCTAGCCACTCATAGAAAAAAAGTTATTTTTTTTACTATATTCTCATTTGAAAATTGGCTAAAACAAGCTAATTTGCACGGATGATTAGCTCAGTTGGTAGAGCAGCTGACTCTTAATCAGCGGGTCGCAGGTTCGATTCCTGCATCATCCATTGGATTTTAGTCTTTTATATGCCTTTATATTCTTTGCGCTTGGAATAATCGTTGCTTTTATAAATAGCATTGCTGGCGGAGCTAGCTCCCTTAGCTTGCCGATTATGATTCTCCTTGGGCTTCCTCCCACCGTTGCAAATGGAACTAATCGCCTTGGAATGCTCTTTGGGCTTTTGAGTTCTGCTTTAAATATGAAACGCTATGGCTATCTCAGAATGGATATTGCAAAATCTCTTTTGCCGCCAACCCTTGCAGGCGCGGCTCTTGGAACACTGTTAGCCGTTGCCATTAGCGATTCTCATTTTCAAGTGCTGCTTGCTGTTGTTATGGTAGCCGTTGCCATTATGAGTTCTATGAGCATAGACCCTTTTGGAAAGCCATCGGAAAGCCCGCCCGCAAAGCCGAATGCAAAGGCTTTTCTGGGTTTTTCGGCGGTTGGTTTTTACGGAGGTTTTCTGCAAGTGGGAATGGGGTTTATTCAAATTTTTGCTTTGCGCAAATACAGCGGTTTTGATTTAAAGCAGATTAATGCAATAAAGAATTTTTTAAGCCTTTGGTTTTTATCGTTCAGTTCTCTGTGCTTTTTTATAGCAGGAAAGGTTGTTTTGGGGCTTGCGCTTTCTATGGCTTTGGGCGGTATTTTGGGGGGCTATTTTGGTAGCAGATTCCAGCATAAATACGACCAAATTTGGATTAAAAGATTTATTCAGCTGTCAAGCATTGCGCTTGCCGCAAAACTGATTTGGGATATAATTTGATGGCAAAGAAATTTTACTCCGTAAGTTTGGGTTGCGCTAAAAACCAAGTGGATAGCGAGCGCGCCGCTGCGGAGCTTTTGGCGGCGGATTTTAAAATAGCCAAAAATCCAAAAGAGAGCGATGTTATTTTGATAAATACCTGCGGTTTTATAGAAGCGGCAAAAGAGGAGTCTATAGAGGCAATTCTCTCGCTTTTGAAAAACAAAAAAGCAAAGCAAAAAGCCATTGTTTATGGATGCCTTAGCCAAAGATACAGGCATGAACTCTCAAAAGAAATTCCAGAGGCAGATTTTTGGCTTGGCAACTACAGCGCAGGAATGCTGCTAAAAACTTTGGGCTTTGAAGCGCAGGCTAAACTTTGCAAAAGCGCTCCGCCAAAAAGAATAAAGAGTTTTGAGCACCCGCATCACGCTTATTTGAAAATAGCCGAAGGCTGCAATCGGGCATGTTCGTTTTGCGCAATCCCGGCAATTCGCGGGCGGCAGGTTTCGCAGAGCATTGAAAATTTGACAGAAGAAGCAAAGCAGCTGGAAGAAAACGGGGTTTTGGAGCTTTCGCTGATAGCTCAAGACCTAAGCTCTTACGGCACGGATTTATA
The DNA here is from genome assembly GCA_009777135.1 of Candidatus Fibrimonadales bacterium. Taxonomy (GTDB): domain Bacteria; phylum Fibrobacterota; class Fibrobacteria; order Fibrobacterales; family Fibrobacteraceae; genus Fibrimonas. Next base: position 1,223 of record WRMM01000175.1, on the reverse strand, counting down.
CAAAGCGGCAAGCTTGGAACGCTTGCTGGAATCTTTGCTGAAAAATACAAAAATCCCATGGCTTCGCCTTATGTATCTTTATCCGGAGCACATTACCGATGGCTTGCTAAACCTAATGGCAAAAGAACCTCGCATTTGCAAATACGCAGATATGCCAATTCAGCATGCAAGCGATAAAATGCTAAAATTGATGAAGCGCAAATACAAAGCAGCCGATTTGCGAAACCTGCTCCTGAAAATGCGGCAAACCGTGCCTGACATAACGCTGAGAACAACGGTTCTTCTCGGGTTCCCGGGCGAGGCGCACAGCGATTTTGAAGAGCTTATGAACTTGATTGAAGAAATTCAGTTTGAGCATTTGGGCGGTTTTATATGGTCTCCCGAAGAGGGAACTGCCGCCATGAAATTAAAAGAAGAGCACGTTTCAATAGAAACAGCAAGGCTAAGGCTGACGGCTCTCACCGAGCGGCAAGAAGAAATTTCAGAAGAAAAAAACATTCAATTGATAGGCCAAACTCTTGATGTAATTTTAGACAGCTTCGCAGAAGAAAGCGAGTTTCATTTTTATGCCCGCACGCAAGGCAACGCCTTGGAAACCGACAACATAGTCCGAATTCAGAAAGGCAGCGGCAGCATTGGAGAAATAAAAAAAGCAAAAATAGTAGATGCCAATGCGCATGAGCTTGATGCAATATTTTTATAGGTTATGGATTATGAGAAATTCTCTATTGCTATTTATAGCCGCATTGCTTTTAATGTCTTGCGCTCCTAAATCTATGCAACAGGAAAATACCAAGGCACGCTATGAAGAGTATAAAAGCGCGGTGAAATATCATACAGAGGCGGAGGAGAAGTATATAATTTTGCTTGAAAATTTGGAGAGGCTTCCAAAAGAACAGGAACTTTTGATACGAAAGCAAATTCTTCGCAAAGAGATAGAGCAAAATCGCCTGCTTATGATGCAGGCGCGCTCGGAATTTGAAAAAGCATTGCTGGAATGGGATTTGACGGTGCAAAAAATGGAAACAGGCCTTCCGCGAGATTCCATGGATTTAAGGCAAATTTTCGGTTTGCCACGCCCAAAGATGATAGATTCACTGCAACTTGAGCAGTAAATCAGCGTTTATTTACTATAGTAATTGATGATTAACTCAATGCTTGGGTATGGGGTATAGGGTTTGGGGTATGGGCAATGCAAAAATATGCCCTTTTTAGCGAATTTA
>WRMM01000174.1 GCA_009777135.1 Candidatus Fibrimonadales bacterium | reverse complement strand
TAGAATTTTTTACCGAGGAGGAGAGGGAGCAGATGTTTGCTTCTTGGCCTTCTGGGGATATTTTCTGTAAAATTGGAGAGGCTTGCGTAGAAGTATCTGCGGCGATGTGTTTGGAGGCTAAAGGGACGGAAATGCCTAGTTGCAGAGTTTCATCGTCAAGTAATTATGTGCAGAACAGCAGTAGTAGCAACGAGGTCAGCTCGCCATCGTCAAGTAGCAATGCGATGAGCAGTTCTAGCGAAACGTCATCCAGCAGTTCAGTCGCTCCAAGTTCGTCTTCGGTATTGAGTAGCAGTTCGTCAACGCCAAGCAGTTCAAGCGTTGTACTCAGCAGCAGTTCAGCAGATGGCGATCCCTGCGCAGGTTTTATCGAAGGAACGCTGCGAATTGATCATTACGGAAAAGACAAGCCCCAGTTCTGCGACGAGCGCGACGGCAAGAAGTATGTTTACGTAACCATAGGCGGCAAAGCTTGGATGGCGGAGAATTTGAATTACGAAGCCAGCGGCAGCGTGTGCTACAATAGCAACCAAAACTACTGTAGTACTTACGGCAGAATGTACAACTGGAGTACGGCTATGAACGGCTCAGCCAGCTCCAATGCCGTTCCCAGCGGTGTTCAGGGCGTTTGCCCTCCCGGCTGGCATTTGCCCAGCGAAGAGGAATGGGATGCAATGATTGCGGCGGCAGTCGGTACTGGCACAAGAGGCGGGGGAACGATATTGAAAGCCAACAGCACGCTTTGGAGCACCAACACAGGCGAAGACGACCACGGCTTTTCGGCTCTCCCGGGCGGCGGCGGCGCATCAGGAAGCGATGGCGGCTTCTACAATGTCGGCTACTACGGCAGATGGTGGAGTGCTACGCAGTTCAATGCCAGCTACGCCTACCGCCGGTCCATGGACCACGACGTCAGCTATGTGAGCAGGAGCAACGTCGTTAAGAGCTCCCTATATCCTGTCCGTTGCATCCGGGACGAAGCGGCAGAATAGCCACCGCCCATAGCGTAAGCAATGGGCAAACAAAAAGAATTTGCATCACAACGATGCGGACTTTGCCAAATCTCACCTCCCCAATAGGTTTGGCAAGGGTAAACAAAACAGATGGGGAATGGAGAAAAGGAAAATGGCTAAAAAGAAAGACTCTTTTGAAAAGAAATTTAAAGATGTTATACTATCCTATCCGGATAAAAAAAGATTTAAATTCGTTAAGGCTATGAAAGAAATAGCTAAAATTGTAAAGCATTCCATTTCTAATGGAGAGTATGGAAATTTCTGTCCAAAAACGGAAAAAAAGCTTTTAGAAGCTTTAGAAACTTGCCAAGATTATAAAAATAATTGCGATGCTGTTTATAATATTGAAAAATATGTTTTAGATGCCAAAAATGGGTCAATTATCACAAAAAAGTGCCCAAAATATGGAGATTTCAGAAAAGAAATGGAGAAACATTTGGCGGATTTGCCTAATAGAGGCTTTGTTTACATTGCTTGGCGACAAATTCCGTCTCAAGTTCATTACATTGGCATGACTAGGTCTTCTAGTGGCAATAGGATACTTGACTTATCAAAAAATGTTCATTTAAGTCGTGCCATTGAAAAAAGAGCAACACAATTCACTATAATTTTTCCTGATAACAGCGATAATATTAGAAATGTGGAGGGAAGCTTTATACGAATAATGAAAATTTTTGGATATGATATATTGAACTTAAAACCTGAATATTTTTATCCTTGGGAAGGTGGGTTTTCAGATCTTTCAAAGCTCGAAAAATTTTTCATAGAAATGCGAAATAAAGTAAGTAAAGTAAGGCGGCGTAGGTAAATATGACCCTTAGCATTCGCATACGTCACCGCTCTAGGCCACACCCCGCCCTTCGGGCACCCCTCTCTTTTTGGCGAATTTTTTTGCACAAGAGGGGAATTTTAAACAATCCTGGCAATCCTCTAATCCAGAAAATCGTGGTTCAGACAATAATAGCAACCCTCTTCGCAATAACGGCTGCTGCTGCCCAAATCGTTGCCGTCTTGGAAATAGTCCCAAGCGGTGAAGATACGGACCTCACAATCACCGAGTTCCGACACCTCACAGATGAACTTCGCACCCAAGCCAGAGAAGCATTGCCAAGAAACTATTCCATACTAACGCGAGACAACATAATCCAGCTCCTGCCTCCAGAAGAGGACAAATCCCAGTGCCTAAACGAAAGCTGCGCCGTAGAAATAGGCCGCGCCATAGGCGCGGAATATGTTACGCAGGGCTTCGTAGGCAAATTCCAGGGGATGCTCACGCTCACCATAGAACTCTACGAATCCATGAGCGGCAACATGCTAGGCAGCTTCGTAACCGAAAGCAACGACGCAAGGGGCTTATTGGGAACCATAAGAGAGAGGGCGCCTAATCTCTTTGCTAGAATTATACCCAGTGGAGAGTTGAGAGTTGAGAGTGGAGAGTTAAAAATGCAAAGCGAAAGCATTAATTCTGAATCCAACTCTCAATTCTCAACTCTCAACTCTCAACTAAAAAAATCCCGCTCCCCAACGTTCATCGCTCTCACCCTCGACGTCCTCGGAGCTACCGCTCTCAGCTTCGGCGCTTACCAGCAAATGCAGGCTAACAAACTCAACAGCGATTACAGGAAAATGATGGAAAAGCCGCCCGGAACTTATAGCGACAATGAAAGAGACTCCGCTTTGAAAAAGGCTAACGATGCTCGGAGCCTTGGGAATATTGCGCTTATAGCTGGAGGTGCTTTGCTTGCGTCAGGCATAGCAGTGCATATTTGGTTTTGAACCGCCAGCTGCTAATTCTGCGGTAAGTCTTTACATTTTCTATATTGTTTACCATGAAAAAGATTTTACCAATAATAGCTATTAGCTTGCTTGCCCTCTCGGCTTGCAAAAAAGGTTCGGTTTCTGGCACAGTCATAGACCCTATTAGCGGAGAGGCAGTTGAGCTTCCTACCGTGTGGATAAGAGGAACTCCGTTTACCTCGCAAAAAATTCCCGGCGGTTTGCCCGATGGCAAGTTCAAATTTGAGAAAATTGAGCCAGGCTCCTATACCTTGGAAGCCGGCAAAGGCAAATACTCAAGAGGGAGCGCAGAATTTACAATTACCAAAGAAGATTTGGATGTTACGCAAAACATCTATATCTACAGGCAAGATGTTTCATCTGGGCTTTACCGCCCTATTGAAGGCACGGAAGCAGAAAAGATATTAAACACCTGGGCTATGTGGCAGCCAACATGCAAGGGAAGCGTTTTTGCCTTGCGTGCCAGCTTTGCAGATGAGGTTACCAATCCCAAAACAAAGCGCAAAGAAAAAAGAAATAATCCATTGCCTGCGCCAAAAGATGTTCCTGCTGATATTTTTGCTCTTTATAAATTAGCAAGTTCAGTTACTTCTCCGGTTGAGGCTATTTCTTACCCTGTGCTTTCAAAACCTGCAAAAGACTATGATTGCAGCGTGGAAGCAAGAGAAACATTGCTTGTTCCGGATTTGGATAAAGGAAGCAAAATAGAATCGGGGTATAAGAGCGAAAATCTTTACGAAATAAAGGGAACGCTTCCAAAAGGCAGACAGTTTTTGGCTCTTAGCCAAGACAATAAGTTTGTTGGACTTTACTACTTAAATGCGCAGTGAAGCTTCAAGCCCTGATAGTTCCGCTCGTATATACAGCTCCTGTATTTGCAGGGGCATTTTTTTTATTCCAAAAAATTTCAAAGAATTATGCAAAGTTTTGGGATATTGAGTGGGGCTACTATGCAGTACTGGCTCTGTTTATATGGCTTTGCATTGCCCTAATCTGGAATGCAAAGGAGATTTTTCAAAGAGCAAAGGATTATTTGCCGTCCAAGCTTTCCATGCTGGGGCTGGCAGCTCTTTTAGTTTTATTCACTGTTTTTGCAAGCACCCAAATAAGCCTGCAGCACAGGGTTTTGAGCGATGAAACAAGCTGGGAATCCATGGCTTTGCAAATGCGCTTTGACCAAAGCGGCAGCGTGTGCAATCAGGGCGTGTGGGTTGATAGCAAGCTTGAATGCAAAGATGCGGTGAATAATTTTAAGGGCAAGGCTTTTGCATTTGTTCACAGCATTGCGTTTTTGTTTGCAGAGCCAACCAGAGAAACGGCTTTGCGGGTAAATTTGCCGCTTGCCCTATGCTCAATAGCGCTCCTGTTTTTTGCGATGTTCAGATTTGCAAAAGATCCGTGGCTTGCGTTAACTGCAGCTATTTTCCTAGCGAGCCAGCCAATATTTTTAATGCAGTCCCGCAGTGCTTCAACAGAGGTTTTATACGTATTTTTATTTGCTGCTTTGCTTGCTTTTTATTCCCTTGTTCCGCCTAAAGAAATCAGTTTAAAACATTTTGCGTTGATAATACCATTGCTTGGCTTCTTTGCGCAAACAAGGCAAGAAACCCTGTTCTGTTTTATTCCTTTTGTTCTTTTTTATTACACTTACTTTATGGAAAAAGAAAAGCCTTGGCGTTTGGCTGTTTTTGCTGCTCTTGTTCTGCTTGCCTCTTGGCCTTCCATAAACACAATGATTGCCTACAGAGGCTACGATTTTCAAGGCGGCCAGCACGATGCACACTCATTTTCGAATTTTATTTTTAATTTAAAAAGCAATATTAGAATAATGTGGAATGCGGGGCTTGATTCAAATGGTCTTTTGAAATATCCGTTTTATACTATTTATGCATTTTTGCTTTATGCAAGTTTTGCCTGGCTTTTATTTAAGGTTATAATTGGCAAAAAATACAGGTGGGCAACGTTGCTGTTTGCTTTGTTTTGCTTGCAAATAGCCGTTATACTTTTAAATGTAAGCGGAACGTTTGAGATAGACATTAATCAAAGATATGTGCTTGTTGCATTGCCGCTTTTTGCCATTGTCATGGCTGCAGGATTGTGCGATGTTTCTGGCGGCAGGGCAAAAATAGTATGCGCAGCAACAGCGATTTTGGCAATTGGCCTTTCTGTTTGGCATGTTGAAAGCTTTAACAAAAATATTTTATACAACAAAAACAAGCTTCTTGCGGAAGAGGATTATTTAAATACCGAGTTAAAAAAACTTCCAAAAAATTCCATATTCATTTATGCGCGTCCGTGGCAAATGCTGGCAAGTGGCTTCAATGGATTTTCCGAGCA
>WRMM01000173.1 GCA_009777135.1 Candidatus Fibrimonadales bacterium | reverse complement strand
CAACGACATACCCATGCTCCAAGCCGCAGACAAAGCCTGCCTATTCCGTGCCACAGATTCTTTGAAAGCGCAATTCCCGCAATTTAAAGCGGTGGAAGAGTATGGGGAGCTTTTGTTGGAAATATAGAAACTATTACTATATTATCCATTATGCCAAGAAAACTCCCAAGCGGCGTCCAGACCTTTCGCAAAGTGCGAGAAGATTTCGATGTGTATGTGGACAAAACTCAATTCATCTTCAACATGATAGACAGATACAACGTTGTCTTTTTGTCTCGCCCCCGCCGTTTTGGAAAATCGTTGACCTGCTCCACTCTGGAAGCAATTTTCAAAAATGAAAGGGAATTGTTCAAAGGTCTTTACATAGACAGCTCGCCTTGGAAGTGGCAGGAATATCCTATTGTTAGAATAGACTTGGCAAGCGGCGACTATACCAGAACCGAAGCCGTTTTGCTGGAAAATTTGGAACAAGCCTTGAGAGATTCCGCAAAAAATTATAATATTGAGATAAGCGGCGAGAGCCTGCCCATGAAATTTGAAAATTTGCTGAAAGACCTGCACAGATCGCATAACAGAGTTGCGGTGATAATAGACGAGTACGACAATCCGCTATTGAGCACAACAGAAAACAAAGAATTAAACGAAGAGCACAGGAACATTCTAAAAGGATTTTATTCCGTTTTAAAAAAATGCGATGCCCATATTAAATTTGCATTCATAACGGGCGTTACCAAATTTTCGCAGGTAAGCGTGTTTTCCGGAATGAATCAGCCAGAGGATATTTCGCTAAACTCCGATTTTTCTGCTATATGCGGAATAACCCAAGAAGAATTGGAAAACAGCTTTGCATCGGAAATAGAAGAATATGCGGAAAGGCACGGCGGAAAAGAAAAGTATTTGGAAAAGCTGAAAAATTATTATGATGGCTATAGGTTTAGCGAAAAAGAAATTTTCGTATATAACCCCACAAGTCTAATAAAGCATTTTCTTAACAACAGCGCCTTTAGAAATTATTGGTCAAGCACGGGCAATCCGTCATTTTTGGTAAAGTATTTAGAAAGCAAAACCATAGAAATAACCGACCTTGAAAATGCGGAGCTAACGCCGGAAACTTTTGCGAATTACAGAAGCGATGATTTGGATTTGGTTCCCATTCTTTATCAGGCAGGCTATTTGACCATTGCAAGCTATGACGATATAACGGGAGCCTTTAAGCTTAAATATCCCAATGCGGAGATTCGCAACAGCTTTGCCAGCTTTTTGGAAGAAAAAGTTAGCAATGTCAGCATGACCAAACAGAGTTCATCCGTTACGATATTAATAAAGGCCTTATACGCAGGCGATGTAAAAACTTTTATTGAGACGATGCAGGTTTATTTAAGCGGAGTTGATTATAGTTTGATAACTCGCATAACGGAGCATTATTTTGAGTTTGCTTTTTCCAATATTCTGAACATGCTCGGCGTTGCCTGCAAGGTGGAGAAGCACAACGCCGTTGGCAGCGTGGATGCCGTTGTGGAAATTGGCGATTATGTTTATGTTATAGAGGCAAAGCTAGACAAGCCTGTTGAAGCCGCGTTGAAGCAGATTGAAGACAAGGGCTATGCCCTGCCTTATAAAAACGGCAAAAAGAAAGTTGTCAAGCTTGGCGTAAAATTCTGCAGCGAGAAGCGGAATATTACGAATTGGAAAGTAGCGTAAAAAAACGCAGCTCCGCATCTTGCAAAAACCCAACCAGCGCTTCCACGCCCTCAATCGGCATAGCGTTGTAAATGCTTGCTCTGAACCCGCCTACTGAGCGATGTCCTTTGAGTTGCTCCAAACCTTTTTCTGCAGCGGATTTCAAAAGTTCTTTTTCCAAAGCTTCTTTTTTGTCTTCGGAAACAAATTCCGGATTTAGCACAAAGGGAACATTCATCGTGGAGCGGTCTTCTTTTGCGGCGGTGCCTTTGAAAAGCTTGGAACTGTCAAGAGCCTCGTATAGCAGGTTTGCTTTTTTGATATTTGTTTTTTCCATGGCAGCAACGCCGCCAAGATTTTTTAGCCAATGCAAAACCCTGTTCATAACATAAATCGAAAACACAGGCGGCGTGTTGAACATCGATTTTTCTGCAATGTGCGTGCGATAGTCCAGCATTGTTGGAATTTCACGCTCTGCCTTGCCCAAAATATCGGAGCGAACTATAACTACAGCCACGCCAGCAGGCCCCATATTTTTTTGAGCACCCGCATAAATAAGCCCGAATTTGGAAATATCCACCGAGCGGCTCAAAATATCGGAACTCATATCGCAAACAAGGTAAGTGTTCGCTTTGGGAAATTCTTTCCACTGCGTTCCGTAAATGGTATTGTTGCTGGTAATATGAAGGTATGCGGCGCCGGGAGTTTGCTCAAAACTTTTTGGAATGTGATTATAAACGCTTTCCTTAGAAGAACAAACAACATTTACTTTGCCAAATCTCTTTGCCTCTTTCAAAGCCTTGTTTGCCCAAACGCCTGTGTCGGTATAGTCTGCGTTTGCGTTTGAATCAAGCAGGTTCATGGGTGCCATGCAAAACTGCAAAGAAGCTCCGCCGCCCAAAAATAAAATCTCATAGCCAGATGGAATAAACAAAAGCTCTCGCAAAAGTTCTTCGGTTTCTGCCACCATCCCTTCTATGGGCTTGGTGCGGTGGCTCATTTCCATAATGCCAATTCCCGTCCCAGCAAAATCTGCAATAGCTGCTGCTGCTGCTTCTGTTGCCTGCTTAGGAAGCACGCAAGGACCCGCGCTAAAATTATAAACAACTTTACTCATGATTATTCTCTATTTTTTCAACAACAACGCTCTCAATAACAACCTCTTCCACCGGCCTGTCTCTGCCATTCGTATCTACGCATGCAATTTTGTCTAAAGTCTCAAAACCCTCGTAAAGCTGCCCAAAAACAGTGTAGCCTTGGTGGCTGTGCCCTTTTTCCGTGTGATCTAAAAAATGCGCTCCGTTTTTTGAATGCACAATAAAAAACTGGCTGCCTATGGAATTTGGCATTGAGGTTTTTGCCCAAGAAAGAGCACCTCTGATATGCGTTAAGCGAGAGTCATAAAAATCGCCTATATTCTCACCCTCGCCCTTTGCTGCATGGCCGCCAGTGCCGTCTCTTCTCGTGAAATCGCCGCCTTGAATCATAAAATTCTCTATAACTCTGTGAAAAGGCACTCCATTGTATTTACCTTGACGTGCAAGCTCAATAAAATTCTCCGCAGCCTCCCCTACTATTTCAGGAAACAAGCGAAGTTTCATTTGCCCATGATTAGTAGAAACAATAGCTACAGTTTCGCCACTCTGTGGCGCATCAGTTTGATTGAAATTTGACATATTGGGAATGTAGTAAATTCTATATTCCAACGAATGAGACGTGTCTACATTCTTTTGCCAGCAGCTAATGGGATTCCGTTAGGGAATGTGACCGATGGAATTTTGGATACTTTGGGCAAAAAAGGGTTGAAGGTTGCGAAATTTATCCCTTTTGGGGACAAGGGAATACCATTTATTGATATTCGAAACGCTATTCTTTCCGATGGCGAGCAAATGATTATGGAGATTTTGGTAGACAAGCTTTCAAAGGTATCTGCCAAAAATGATGTGGTGATAGTTGAAGGGGTTTCCGACACCAATATGTTTTATAAAAAAGAACTCCACCGCATGTTAACTTCCGCCTTTGACGCCAATATTATCTTGGTTGCAAGCGCAACAGGAAAAACGCCAGAAGAACTTGTAAGCGAAATTTTCATAGAAGCGCATTTTCACAAAAAGGCAAATGCCTTTATGGCTGGCTGCATATTTTTAAATGTTGATGAAAACGGAGAAAATATTCTTAGAAAAGCTTGCAAGTCTGGCAGTTTGCCAGCACTGGCTTTTGTTCATGGGGGTGAAAACCCCAGCAAGGAATTTATTATAGCCGGCATAAAAGAAGAGCCTTGGGAACGCATTTTGAGAAAAAACAGGGAACATAGAATGAGCCCGCCGGAATTTCGCAATTTCTTGATTAAAAAAGCGCAAGAATACAAGGCCAAGATAGTTTTGCCAGAAGGCTCGGAGCCAAGAACCGTGCGCGCTGCTATCCAAGCTCTGCAAAGGCAGATTGCGCATCCCTTATTGCTTGCAAAAAAAGCTGATGTTGAAAAAACCGCAAGCAATATTTGCATGGCACTGCCCCCAGACCTTGAAATTATAGACCCAGAAACTCTTGCGCCCAAATATTTGCCTCTGCTGCTTGAACTTCGCAAACACAAGGGAATGACTGAAGACAATGCCAAAGAATTGCTCAAGAATAACATTTGGATTGGAACCATGATGGTAAAATCTGGCGATGCAGACGGCCTTGTAAGCGGAGCAATTCATTCCACAGCAGATACTATTCGCCCAGCTCTAACCATAATAAAACCTCATAAGGGAACCTCACTCATAAGCTCGGTATTCTTTATGTGCCTGCCCACGCAGGTGCTTGTTTACGGCGATTGCGCCATAAACCCCAATCCCAACTCAGACGAGCTTGCACAGATAGCAATCCAATGCGCAGACACAGCCCGCAATTTTGGCATTGACCCGAGAGTTGCAATGCTTAGCTACAGCACCGGTGAAAGCGGAAAAGGGGAAGATGTTGAAAAAGTTAAGAATGCCACGCAAAGAGTAAAAGAATTACGCCCAGACATTGAAATAGACGGTCCCATGCAATACGATGCCGCAATAATGGAATCCGTAGCTCGCACAAAAGCCCCCAACAGCCACATAGCAGGCCGCGCAACCGTATTCGTTTTCCCGGATTTGAACACGGGCAACACCACCTACAAAGCAGTTCAGCGCACAGCAAACACAATCAGCATAGGTCCCATGCTTCAAGGCTTGGCTAAACCAGTAAACGACCTTTCCCGCGGCGCCCTTGTAGACGACATTGTTTACACCATAGCAATAACGGCAGTGCAAGCAGGAATGAATAAGGCGAACGCAGATATGGGGTTTGGGGTATAGGGTATGGGGTATAGGCGATGCAAAAATACGCCCTTTTTAGCGAATTTAAGTCATTTTTTGTGAAATTCCCCATACCCCAAACCCCATACCCCAAACCCAAGCAAGTAAATAAGCGTTTTTACTATATTCTTCCCTAAGATTTTTTGGAG
>WRMM01000172.1 GCA_009777135.1 Candidatus Fibrimonadales bacterium | reverse complement strand
ATTCGGAAATGGCAAGTTCGGTGCCGCTCAATCCCTCGTATTTTTTTGGGACAGCGTTCAAGTCTATCAAAAGCCCGTCTGCCAATTCCCCTATAGCCACGCACACTCCGCCCGCTCCAAAATCATTGCAGCGTTTGATAAGCCGAGTGCAATCGGGATTGCGAAACAGTCTTTGTATTTTTCGTTCAGTTATGGGATTGCCCTTTTGCACTTCTGCGCCGCTTGTTTCAATGCTGCCTGCGTTATGCGCTTTTGATGAACCTGTAGCTCCGCCACAGCCATCTCGCCCCGTTTCGCCGCCTATTAAAAGGATAATATCTCCAGCCTGCGGCTTTGCCCGAACAACATTTTCCGCAGGAGCCGCGCCTACAACAAAACCTGTTTCCAGCCTTTTTGCCACATAGCCCGGATGATACACCTCAGCGACAATCCCTGTAGCCAACCCTATTTGATTGCCATAAGACGAAAAACCTCTTGCCGCCTCTTTTGTGATAATTCTTTGCGGTAGCTTGCCTGCCATCGTATTGTCAGCGGAAGCGGTAATGTCTGCAGCCCCAGTAACACGCATAGCATGATACACATAAGCCCTGCCCGAAAGCGGATCGCGGATTGCTCCGCCCAAACAAGTTGCGGCTCCTCCAAAAGGCTCAATCTCTGTGGGGTGGTTATGCGTTTCGTTTTTAAACATTACAAGGTAATCCTTGCAACCCTCGCTGGTTTCTGCCGTAACCTTAATTGAGCAGGCATTTATTTCTTCCGATTCATCTAAAGCGGCAAGAAGCCCTCTGCTTTTCAGTTCTCTTGCGCCTATAGTAGCCATGTCCATAAGGCATTCGTATTTATCTGTGCGACCCTCGTAATGCTTTTTGAAAATTCTTTGATACTCATTGTAGGCTTCTTTAATTTCCGGAATTTTTGTGTCAAAGAGAATTTCTTTAAGCTCTGTAAGAAAAGTGGTGTGGCGGCAGTGATCCGACCAATATGTGTCAAGCACGCGAATTTCCGTTTCCGTAGGCTCTCTACCCTCGTCTTCAAAATATTGGCGAACAAATTGAACATCATCTATGCTCATGGCAAGCCCATGCTGCTTGCGGAATGTTTGCAGTTGCTCTTTGCCAAAAGAACGGAAACCTTCAATCTCCTTTACATTTGGCGGCGGTAAAATTGTTTGCATTAAACTAGACGGCTTTTCGCCAGCCGCTATGCGCGAGTCCACCGGATTCACAAGATAGTTTTGAATTTTCTGAATATTCGCTGCGCCTGATATTGCGTAAACGGTTGCGCAACGAACTTCGGGACGAACCCCCATAGTTAAAAGCTGAACGCATTGGGCAGCGGAATCCGCTCTTAAATCGTATTGACCGGGCAAGTATTCCACAGCGAAAACCGAATAGTCTTTTAAATTGGGAAGCTTCTCAAAATAAACATCATCCACAGGCGGCTCGGAAAAAACCGTTCTTATTGCAGCGTTAAAATCATTGTCTTCCAGCCCTTCGATATCGTATCGCAGAAAGCATCTCAATGAGCCAATGGATTCTTTAAGCTGTTCATTCAGCTCTTTGCGAAGACTGTCTGCAAGGTTGCTTACAGCCTGTTTTTTTTCAACATAGATTCTTTTGATCATCCTATTGATTCACTCCAAAAAATTCCCAACAACCACCCTGCCATCCGGCGTAAGTATAGATTCGGGATGAAACTGCACCCCATACACAGGATATTCTTTATGGCACACCGCCATAATCTCACCATCATCGGTCTCCGCAGCAATCAATAATTCGCTTGGCAAAGTTTCTTTTAAACCTGCCAAAGAGTGGTATCTGGCTGCTTGTATTGTCTGCGGCAATCCTTTAAATAAAGCGGTTTCGTTTTTTACTGTAACTTTTGACGATTTGCCGTGCATCAGTTTTTTCGCATAAGAAACCGTGCCGCCAAAGGCTTCATAAATAGCCTGATGCCCAAGACAAATTCCTAAAATCGGAATGCTTGCATAAAAGTTTTTAATAATTTCAATGCATAAACCAGCATCTGAGGGTTTGCCCGGGCCAGGAGAAATTACAATATGGCTGGGCGCAAGCTTTTTTATCTCATCTATGCTAATTTTGTCATTGCGCGCAACTTTTATGTCTGGATTAACCGACCCCACAAGCTGATACAGGTTATAAGAAAAACTATCGTAATTATCAATCAGGAGCACCATCAGTCAATGCCTCCTTTGGATTGCTCCAGCGCATTTTGAACCGCTTTGGATTTATTGATGCATTCTTGATATTCCGATTCGGGATTGCTATCGGCTACAATGCCTGCGCCGCAGCGAATAAATACTTTGCCATTTTTTTTGTAGGCAATTCGTATGGCGATGCAAGTATCCATATTTCCCGTGAAATCAAGATAGCCTACAGCACCGCCGTAAATTCCGCGCTTGTTTTGTTCCAATTCATTGATAATCTGCATAGCCCGAATTTTCGGAGCACCCGATAATGTGCCGGCAGGCAAAACGGCATTTATGGCATCCAGCCCTGTTTTTCCATCAAGTATTTCACCGCTAACTGTTGAGCCTATGTGCATAACATGTGAGAACCGCAGAACAGACATGTAATTTTCGACCCTTACAGTATCGAACTTGCTAATCTTTCCCAAATCGTTGCGACCCAAATCAACCAGCATATTATGCTCTGCCAATTCCTTTTCATCTGCAAGCAAATCTTTTTCCAAAGCCGCATCTTCTGCATCGGTTGCGCCGCGCGGACGAGTGCCAGCCAGCGGGTAGGTAAACAATTTTCCATCTTGCAGCTTTACAAGCGTTTCTGGAGATGCGCCAACTATTTCAAAGTCTCTTCCGCCAAAGTAAAACATATACGGAGAAGGATTTATTGTTCTAAGCACGCGGTATGCGTCCAGAAGACTGCCCTCGAAATCCGCTTCAAAGCGGTTCGATAGCACAACCTGAAAAATATCGCCCTCTTTGATATATTCTTTTGCTTTGCCAACCATTCGGCAATATTCATCTTTTGTGAACAATGCTTTAAATTCTGAGCCAAGATTTACAGGAGCTACGGTTTCCTGTTTTTTATTTTTAATAATATTTTTTAGCTGCTCCAGTTTTTCAATTCCGCTCTTGTAATTCGCTTCCAGATTTTTGGTGCCAATATTTACAATCAAAATAATTTTTTGCCGATAATTATCAAACGCAATGACGTTATCAAAAAACATCAAATCCACGTCTTTAAAATGCTCTTTGTCGCTAGCATTCAAGTTCAAAGACGGCTCTGAGTATTTTGCGTAGTCATAAGCAAAATAGCCAACCAAGCCTCCGGTAAAAGGTGGCAGATAATCAAATTTTGCAGCTTTGTGCTGGTCTAATATTTTCTGTATATGTTCGTTAGGATTATCCGTTTCAAACGATTTCGTTCCACCCGAAGAATTGATTTTTACCATACCGTTAAGGCACGTGATTTCCATTTTAGGGTCAAACCCCAAAAAGGTGTATCTGCCCCAGTTTTTTGTATCTTCGGCGCTTTCCAGCATAAAGCAATGGCGGCTTATGTTTTTCAGTTTTTTCAATACCTGAACCGGCGTAACCGCATCGGCATACATTTCTGCGCTGATTGGTATCAAGCTGTATTGATCTGCGCAGATTTCTTTTATTTGTTCAAGCGATGGTTTTACCATTGCCTAAATGTAGAAAAATTGTCTGAACCCCTATAGCCCTCTTTGGTGGCTCGAAAAATGTTTTTTTTGCAAAAAATCCTCAGCTTTTTCTATCGCTTTCAAAACTGCATCTTCAGCAGACCCGCCGGGGATGTTCCGCGCTTTAACGCAGGCTTCAACGGAAATTGCGTCATAAAGCGTTTTGTCAAAAACATTTGACAAGCTTTTTATTTCATCAAGGGTCAGTTCATTAATGGGAAGCTGCCTATCTATTGCATAAAGAACAAGCTTTCCGGTAATTTCGTGCGCCTCCCTGAATGTGAGGCCTTTTTTAACAAGCCAGTCTGCCACGTCAGTTGCATTGGTATAGCCGCCAAGCGCGCTTTTATACATATTGCCTGTTTTGAATTTCAAGTTTTTCAACATTCCGCAAAACACGGATAAACAGGATTTTGCGGTATCTGCCGCATCAAATACCGCCTCTTTGTCTTCTTGCATATCTTTGTTGTATGTAAGCGGCAAACCCTTCATCATTGTTAAAAGCCCCATAAGACTGCCATATATGCGGCCTGTTTTGCCTCTTATAAGCTCTGCCATGTCGGGGTTCTTTTTTTGAGGCATAATAGACGAGCCTGTGGAATAAGCATCAGAAATCTCAATAAAATCAAAAGCATCGGTTGACCACAATATAAGCTCTTCGCAAAAACGGCTCAAGTGCATCATAATTAAAGACAAGCAAGAAACAAATTCTATGCAAAAATCCCTGTCTGACACGGCATCAAGACTGTTGGCAGTTATATCTGCAAAACCAAGTTTGTCTTTTATAAAATACCTGTCAATGGGATAAGAAGTTGAAGCAAGCGCGCCGGAGCCAAGGGGCATTTCATCAGTTCTTTTGAGGCAATCGCAGAGTCTCTCATAATCCCGCTTAAACATTTGGAAATAAGCCAAAAGATGATGAGCCAAAGTAACAGGCTGGGCTTTTTGCAAATGGGTAAACCCAGGCATAATAGTGCGCGTGTGATTTTTCGCTGATGATAACAAAGCTTCAAGAAGGCTGGCAAGAACCTTGCATATCTCATCTATTTCATCTTTGACATACATCCGCATATCCAAAGCTACTTGGTCATTTCGGCTTCTGCCGGTATGCAGCCGTCGCCCTGGGTCGCCAATTCTGGCTATAAGCTCAGACTCTGCAAAGGAATGAATGTCTTCAGCGGTATTGTTAATCGCTAGCTTCCCGCTTTCAATATCCGCCAGAATTTCCCCAAGAGTTTTAACTATAAGATCAGAGTCTGATTTCGGTATAATTCCCTGTTTTCCAAGCATCTCCGCATGAGCCATGCTGCCTTTTATATCTTGCTTATAAAGCCTTTTATCGAACGAAAGAGACGAGTGAAAATGATCCGCTTGTTCATCTGTTTGCTCGCAAAAACGCCCGCCCCATAATTTCATGTAGCCGTCTCCTGCTTTTGCTTGCTTTGCTTCATAAGCGCTCTAACTGTAAGCGGAAGCCCCAGCAGCTTGATAAAGCCTTCGGCA
>WRMM01000171.1 GCA_009777135.1 Candidatus Fibrimonadales bacterium | reverse complement strand
ATATTTTTCTGGCTCAACTTCAACTTCTGCATCGCAGCGCAGGCAAGAAACTATTTTTTTAGCGGCATCTGCAATCTCTGCCCTGCCTGTTGCGCGCAAATATTTTTCCATGGAAGCATCAAAGCCAAATATGCTGCAAGTTGCGCCAACTTCTGCGCCCATATTGCAAATTGTTCCTTTGCCAGTTGCAGAAATAGTTTTTGCGCCATCGCCAAAATATTCTATTACGCAGTCCGTTCCGCCAGAAACTTTCAGTATGCCAGCCAATTTCAAAATCACATCTTTAGGGCTTGCAAAACCGCTAAGAGAACCGCGCAGCTTAACGCCTATAATGCGCGGAAACTTTAATTCCCACGGCAAACTGACCATTGCATCCACGGCGTCTGCGCCGCCAACGCCCACAGCCAGCATCCCAAGGCCGCCAGCATTAACGGTATGGCTATCCGTTCCTATGAGCAAGCCGCCTGGGAAAGCGTAGTTCTCAAATACAACCTGGTGAATAATGCCTGCGCCTGGTTCCCAAAAGTCAAGACCGTATTTTTTGCAAACGCTTTCTAAAAAAGCATAAACTTCTTTGTTCTCATCTTTTGCCTCGGCTAAATCGGATACCGCATTTTTGCGCGCCAAAATCAGATGGTCGCAATGCACGGAAACCGGAACCGCAGAGCTTGGCCTGCCAGCTGTCGTAAACTGCAAAAGAGCCATTTGCGCAGTAGCATCCTGCATTGCTGCCCTGTCTGGATTAAACTCGGCAAAATCCTTGCCGCGCGCATAAATTTTTTCTTCGCAGCCATCTATCAAATGCGCATAAAGAATTTTTTCCGTTAAAGTGAGCGGCCTGCCCAAAGTCCGGCGCGCAGTTAAAACTCTGGAGGGAATTTTAGCATAAACATCGTGAATTAAATCAGCATTAAAAAGCATGGGGGTAATATAGAAATTGAGTTAATCAAACTCTGGGCGCGTAGTCAAAATCAAAGTTACCCCATGCCTTCCATGAAAAGCCAGAGCAAAACGAGTTATAAAAAAATGCGGAGTGCGAATTCTAAAACCAATGCCATAAGAATTCTTTAAGCTGGATAAATGCAATCTGCTGAAATCCTTTCCGTATAAGCCGTATTCATTGAAAATTAACGCATCGGCATAACGGTCTATAGGCCAGCGATACTCGTTAGAAACGCCAAGAACTAAAGGTGCGGTAAAATGGCCGTCTTCATAAGCGCGAAGCGGAAAATTGCCGCCCAGCTTGCTCATAGCGGTAAACGGTGCTTTACCCTCGTTTTCTTCTAACATATAACGCATTCTCAATTGCGTTATAAGTACTCGCCTGTCTAAAATTTCTTCTCTCACGTTTATTGGATTTAAAATTTCAACAGCCTCCGCAAAAGTAAGATTTTTTAACCTTTCCCTATTGGCATTGCTCTCCGCAACAGTCATGGCGTAGCTTCTGCCGCCAAGCAAATTGTAATTTACCAAACGACTCTCTACAACATGATAGTTATGGTCTTTGGTATCGTTGTACATGCTAACTGGCGTGTAAGTATAGCTAAGGGAAAATCTACGGCCTCTAGTTGCTGCATATGGCATGTCAAGACTATTGTGCAATAGGGAAAAAGTTAAGGGATATGCCTCATAATTTTTATAAAATCCGCGATTGGAAACTGAATCGCCTTCAATAATATTTTCATCCAAATTTGGATAATCAAATCTGTAAAAATTAAAAGATATGCCTAATTCCAAACCCCAATTTTCAGCAAACTTTAATCCTCCATAAGGATTAAAATAAACAGAACTATCCGTAAAAAAATATTCAGTTCCGCTCATATCCCTAAACCCGTTGTCCCCATCTTCTCTGTAACTTGCGTTTAACCCCCAATAAAAATCGCTGCCATAAATTTTATTTTTTCTATAACGCATTGCAACGTCCCAGTCTGCATTGACATAAAGATGCGGAGAAAAGAATATTCTATCATCGTCAAAAAAAGTATCCGAATGCCAGTAGGCAAAACCTATGCTCGCTTGGCTGCCTACCTTGGCATTTATTATGGGGTAAAACATTATTTGCCTTTTTTCGCCAAAAGTTATGAGTTCTTTGCCTCTCTCTATCAAATTTTCCCTCGACATGTAAAGCAGCGGCGGTATAATAGGATACATTAGAAGTTCAACTGTAGGCTGAACTATATGCACAAAAGGCCAAGATACTGCGTTCAATAGCAAGCTTTTATGCTCTATTTTTACAATAGATGAATCTTCTGCAGCTTCCTGCGCGCTCGCGCAAAAAGCAAGGAGAAAGATCAATGCAAAAAATTTTTTCATTTACTAGATTAGGAATTTACAAATGTTTTCTTTAATAACAAGGTTTTTGCTGTTCTTACAGAATTCACCGAGGCTGATAATAGCCTTTGCTGCAATGCTATCCATTTTAAGCGTATATCCTGTTTCAAATTTGCGCTGGGAACTGAGCCTGGCAGACTTGCTGCCTAAAGAGCATCCTGCAATAACAGCTCAAGATTCTATTCATAAAAAATTTGGGGGCTGGCAATCCTTGATAATTCTTTCAAAATCCCCGGATAGCGCAGCCAATACGAAATTTATGTCTAGCATGGCAAAAGCCTTGGGGCAAAGCTCGCTTGTTAATTTGGCTGAATACCGCACAGAATCAGATTTTTACAATGAACACAAACTGCTGTACATAAATCTTTATGATTTAGAAACCATTAACGAGAGAATAAAAAAGCTAACAACAAAACAAAAAGAAAAATTGAATCCATTTATAGTTGAACTTGTCCAAGACACTTTAGATTTGGACGATTTTACTTTTTCCTTGGAAGACATTGAAGAAAAATATCTTAAAAGGCTTAAAAGCTTTAGAGGCAACGCAGACGGAACAATAAGAGTGCTCGAAATTTATCCTACCAAAGACAATTCAAACTTGACGGATATGAGAGAGCTGCATAAGCTGGCAAGAGCAAAAGCCGATTCTTTGAAAAATGAAAATATAGAAGTGCTTTACGGAGGAGCAATTTATGATTTTGTGGCAAGCAGCAGAACCATATTGTCCGAGGCAAGAACTTTGGCATTGATTTCCGCCGCAATATTGCTTGCAATATTCATTTTAGCTTGCTTCAAAATACCGGCAATATCCTTTATCTCTGCGCTCAGCCTGTCTATGGCGGCTTTATGGACATTTGCAAGCGTGGCAATTTTATTCGGCAGAATAAATATATTTACAATAATACTGGGTTTAATAATACCGGCTCTCGGAGGGCGAAACGCAGTGCATCTGCTTTCAAGATACACAGAAGAAATGCAAAAAGGTTTAAGCGTTAAGCTTGCATTGGAAAGCACGATTCTTGGCATTGGGCAGCCTTTTGCCGTTAGCGCATTCATAAGCTCTTCAATGCTTTTTTGCCTGCTTTTTGTTCCGTTGCAGGGGTTAAGAGAACTTGGAATTGCTGGCGGGCTTGGAATTTTATTTAATTTGTTTGCCATAAGCACGGTGCTTCCTGCAATGCTAATAGTTTTGCAGAAAAAACGCAAATTTCATTTATTTACAAAAATAATCTATAAACTTTCGGACTTTTCGCCTAAGCCTTTAAATATTGCAAAAAAATACGTTATCATGATTTTTTTGGCAACAATTGTTCTCGTTATTCATGGAGTTTTTCCGAAAATGGAATACCGCTTTTCCAAAACGGAATTTCCAAAACCCTCTGAACAGGTGTATGAAATTTTAAAAAATATAGAGGAATACAATACGGAACCAATTATAGCATTTTTTCCGAATGCAGCATATTCAGAAGCCGCTGTTAACAACTATCCGCAAATAAACTGGGTAACGCTAGCAAGCCTCTTGCCAAGAGAGCAAGATAAAAAACTAAGAATTTTAAGAGAAATACACTCATCCCTAACACCGGAAATTTTGAAAACATTGCATGGCAGCGACTTAATAAATGTTAATAAAATAATGAAAAATTGGGATTTAAAACCTGTAAAAACAGCAGATTTGCCAGAGAGCTATCAGCTAAAATTTTTAGGCAAAGACGGAAGCATTGGAGAATTTGGTTTTATTTTCCCGACATTTGATATTGACGATGGCCTTGCATGCCGCAGGTTTGCAAGAAGCGTTAGTGAAATTTCTCTCTTTGGCACTCCGCTAAAAAATACCGGAGAGCCCATGATACGCGCTGCTTTGCTTGATTTGAGCCTGCCTCAATTGCGCCATTGCACAATGTTTGGCTTTATGGCAATTTTGCTTTGGCTTTTGCTGTTTCAAAATATGAGAAATCGCATATTTTTAATTTTGGTTTCTCCAGCAGTGGGTTTTTTATGGTTTTTTGGTATTTTATATTTGCTGAATATACCATTGACTTTCTATAGCATTCTGGCATTGCCGTTTCTAATAGGCATTTCCATAGATGGATCTCTGTTTTTATGGCAAAGATACTGGGAAGAAGGAACCGGATCGCTCAAGTTTATTTGCGCAAATAGTGGCATAACAGTGATGATTTCTTATCTGATACCGACTGTGGCATTTACGAGCGCGTGTTTTTCATCGCACCTTGGTTTAAAAAATCTGGGCGTGGTAATGGTTATAGGAATTTTGAGTATTATGCTGGCGCACTCAATTATATTCCCGATTGCAGCCGGGTTTGTGGATGCCCGGCGATATAAATTAAATCGCTTGCGATAAATCAAAAACTATGTGCGAAAAGCTAAGCTTATCTGGTTTAAAATCATTGAACTGTGTTTTTAGAGCGTAGTCTAGCCTAATTGTCAAAAACTGCCATTTATAGCGCAAGCCAAGCCCAAGCGACATTTCTTGCGCAGAGTTAAAGGATTTATCCGAATCGCTTATGTGAACCCAGTCTGTAAACTGGACAAGCTGAAAATTTCGGAGAGACTGCCAGGGGGGAATTATTCTTAGCTCCTCATTTATTCTAAAATATTGCGGAGAAAGCCCGCCAATTTGCACAGTATCATTTTCTATCTTATATGGAAACACGCTGCGAAAACGATAACCACGCAGAGTTCTGCCGCCGCCTTGATAAAAAATTTCAGCATCATCTCTTGCGGCATTGTTAAAAACGTTTCCATAGCTAAAAGCAAAAGCGCTTAGCAAATATCTCCTAATTATGGGGGTATAAGCAAAAATAGATGCATCTGTATAGAGAAATCCATGTTTCAAACTTATATTCCAAAGTTCTGCAAATTTCTGCATATTTTTCATTTCGCTAAAAGATTCGTGCTG
>WRMM01000170.1 GCA_009777135.1 Candidatus Fibrimonadales bacterium | reverse complement strand
GCTTGCCAACAAAATTCTCCCCGAACTTGAAAAAGGCGAAACCAACCCCGACCTTGAACTAACCCACGACTCCAGCACCAACGCGCTGATAAAATGGTATTTGAAGAATAGGGAGTAGAAAATTGAGAAATTTATTTTTATTCATTTTTTGTTTTATAGGATATTCTGCGGCGCAAAACGTAGCCATTGAAGTTTTCAAAGAAGGCGAAGGCGATCCGGTTAAAACTCGCCAGCTTGTTCAAGTGCATTACACAGGGTGGCTCACGGATAGCACAAAGTTTGACAGCTCTCGCGACAGGGGAGAGCCTTTGGAATTTATGCTTGGCGCAGGGCAGGTGATTAGGGGCTGGGATATTGGGATTGAAGGAATGAAACCGGGCGAAATTCGCAACCTGAAAATTCCTTCGGCTTTGGCTTATGGCAGCAATGCCGTTGGTCCAATTCCCGCAAACTCGGATTTGCTGTTTCAAGTTGAACTTGTAAGCGCGCAAAAAGGCTTGGATCCAGACACATTGCTCAAGCCAGATGCTCTTAAATGGAAAACCTTGCTGCCTGGCGTAGAAATTTTTGATGAAAAAATCGGAACGGGAGCAGAGCTTCGCACTGGAATGGAACTTGAATTTCACCACACAGGCTGGCTTGCAAATGGCCATAAATTTGCTAGCTCCAAAGATGTTGGAAGGGCTGCGAAAGCTGTTTTGGGAATGGGCAAGCTTGTAAAAGGCTTGGAACTCGGATTGGAATCGCTTAAACAAGGCGGCGTGAGATGGGTTCGAGTTTCGCCGAGCATGGCTTATGGCCCAGTGCCAATGACAAATATCCCTGCAAACTCCATGCTCATTTTCCGCATTCAGGCAGAAGCGCTTCAATTTGACGAAGAAGTAGCTGCCTTGATGGATTTTTTCCCAAAAGCAGAAACAATAAAATGGGTTGATGGCCCTGAGGGTTTAAAATATTTTATTCAAAAAGAAGGCAGCGGCGCGCTAGTTCAAGCTGGCGATATTGTCAAAGTGCATTACACAGGCTGGCTTACAGATGGCACAAAATTTGACAGCTCCAGAGAAAGAGGCGAGCCAATGACTCTTGAAATCGGAGTAGGCCGTGTTATAAGAGGCTGGGATTTAGGTTTGCAAGGAATGAAGCCAGGCGAAAAACGCTTGCTATTAATCCCTCCAAGCCTTGGCTACGGCTCCAGAGGCGGAGGCCCAATACCCCCAGACGCTACACTTATTTTTGCTGTAGAATGTTTGCCGTAATTTTAGTTGAGCCGGAACATCCTCACAACGTTGGTTTTGTTGCCCGCAGCATGAGAAGCAATGGGCTTAGCGATTTGCGAATTGTTCGCAAGTCAAAGCCTTTGCCAAAAAAATGCTATGATACTGCTCATGCCAGCGCAGAAGTTTTGGATAATGCTAAGATTTTTAGCACTTTAAAAGAAGCTATTGCAGATTGCTCATATACCGTTGCTTTTAGCCGCAGGCTTTTTGACACTATTGTTCCGCATATTTCGCTGCCGGCGTTGCCTTCTGTTTGCAAAGAGAAAAACGGAACAATCGCTTTGATTTTTGGGCGCGAATCTTGCGGGCTTTCTTTTGAAGAAATTGAATTGTGCGCAGTTCAGTGCGAAATCCCCGTTGCCGGTCTAATGAGCCTGAACCTCTCCCACGCAGTGAGCGTTGCAAGCTACGAGCTTTGCCGCTCCGGCTTGCTCGGCGAAGGCTTGGCGCATAGAAACAAACTCCCCATAACGCACAGAAAACCCGCAACCATAGAACAGCTTGAAAACTTGGAAAAATTCATACGCGAAAACATATCAGACAGGTATAAAAAACAGCCTTGGATAAACGCTTCCATCCGTGCTTGGCTGCAGAAGCTAAATCCCACCCAAGCGGAGCTTTCGGCGTTGTTTGGCCTGCTGAAATCTTTGGCTAGGTAAGGATTTTTCTACATTTGCTTGGAATGCAAAACCTAGACATTATAATAAATGGGGCGCGCAAGCATAATCTGAAAAATATTTCGCTTAGCATTCCTAGGCATAAAATAACGGTGATTACCGGGGTTAGCGGAGCGGGCAAAAGCAGCTTGGCTTTTGACACGCTTTTTGCAGAAGGGCAACGCAGATTTTTGGAATGCCTTTCAACTTATGCCCGCAGATTTTTAGGGAAAATTGACAGAGGCAGCGTTGATTCCATTCATGGGCTTGCGCCAGCAATTGCAATAGACAGGCAAAGCGCAGCCAAAAGCCCCAGAAGCACGGTTGCAACCTTAACGGAAATTTACGACTACTTTCGCATAATGTGGGCACGGCTCGGCATTCCGAACCACGACCCCAAAAATTTCAGCTTCAACAGCCATTTTGGCGCCTGCCAGCATTGCCAAGGAATAGGCGAAATTCATGGAAAAACTTGCCCAAAGTGCAATGGCGAGCGATTGAAGCCAGAATTTTTGGCAGTGAAAATTGGCGGAAAATCCATAAGCGATGCCTGCAAGCTTTCAATAGCCGATGCATATAACTGGTTCAAAGAAATTCCATTTGACAAAACCCAAAAAATAATAGCCAAGCCTTTGCTAAAAGAAATTCTGAGCAGAATGGAATTTTTAATCAATGTGGGAATTCCATATTTAACCCTGAACCGCCGAGGCGATTCCCTGAGTGGCGGCGAAGCGCAAAGACTTCGCCTTGCCGGGCAGATAGGCAGCGGTTTGGAGGGAGTTCTATACGTGCTTGATGAACCAACCATAGGCTTGCACCAAAGCGACACAAAAAAACTTTTGGATTCGCTTTACCGCCTGCGAGATTTAGGAAACACAATCGTTGTTGTTGAGCATGATTTGGAATTTATAAAGGCTTGCGATTACGTTATAGATTTAGGTCCAAACGCAGGCGAGTACGGCGGTGAAATTGTGGCAACGGGGAAACCAGAGGAACTCTCAAACGCAAAGGCAATGAAAAAATTCCCAAACAGCGCAACAATCCCTTTTTTGGCGGGGCGAAAAACGCTCACAGATGCAAATTGCAGGGATGCTTGCAATACGTACATGCAATTCTCCAACCTCACCAAAAATAATTTGAAAAACATTTCCGTCCAAATTCCATTCGGGGCTATTACTGCTATTTCCGGGGTTAGCGGGTCTGGCAAAAGCACTTTGATGGAATGTATTCAAGAAGAGGCAGAAAAAAAGGGAAAGCCAACTTGTTTTATTGACCAAACGCCTATAAATTCCAGCCCTCGCTCCACGCCTGTAAGCTATATGAGCATTTTGGAAAAATTGCGGGATTTGTTTGCCAAGCTGCCGGAGAGCAAAATTCGCGGCTATGATGTTGGGCGGTTTGCTTATAATAAAGAGGGTGGGCGCTGCGAGGTGTGCGAGGGCAGGGGCTATAAGCTGATAGAGATGCATTTTCTCTCCGATGTTTGGGAGCTGTGCGAGGCTTGCAAGGGCAAAAGGTATAACAATGAAACTTTGACTATTTTGTGGAAAGGCAAAAGCATTGCGGATATTTTGGACATGCGCATTGAAATTGCCTGCGAATTTTTCAAGGAATTGGGAAGAATAGAGAAGCCTTTGCAAATTCTGAAAAGCATTGGGCTTGGATATTTAAGGCTTGGGCAGGCAACCACCACAATGAGCGGCGGAGAAATTCAGCGTTTGAAACTTGCCAGCGAGCTTTGCAAATCAAACAAAGAAAGCACTATTTTCCTTTTAGACGAGCCAAGCACAGGTTTGCATTTGCGCGACATTCAACCCTTGTGGAACCATTTGCGCAAGCTTTCCAACGCTGGCCACGCCGTTGTTTTTGTGGAGCACCACCCCGATATGATTAAGCTGGCAGATTGCGTGATTGAGCTGGGACCGGAAGGTGGAGACAATGGTGGGTATTTAATTTACTAAATTTTCAAACAATGAAATTTATTTTTACTTTGTTTTTTATGGCAATTATGGCTAATGCGGCAAATATTATTGCTATTTTGGAAATAGTTCCTGCCAGCGAGGATATAGAAGTAACTATTTCTGAATTTCGTCATTTAACGGATGAGCTGCGAACAAGAGCGAGGCAAACTTTGCCGCGAAACGAATATTCCATCTTGACAAGGGACAATATTATACAATTGCTGCCGCCAGACGATGCAAAGGAATGTTTCGATGATAACTGTGCTGTTGAAATAGGCCGAGCAATAGGCGCGGAGTATGTAACTCAAGGTTTTGTGGGCAAATTTGGAGAAAAGCTAACTCTCACCGTTGAGCTTTACGAGTCCATGAGCGGCAATCTTTTGGGCAGCTTTGTGACCGAGAGCGACGGGATAATGGGTTTGTTAGCCACAGTGAGGGAAAAGGCTCCAGAGTTGTTCGGACAATTATCTTCATTGTCTGAACCAGAATTCTCAAAATTATCAGTATTGCCAGAATATTCTGAACCCCAAACCATAAACCCTATACCCCAAACTCAAAAATCTCGCTCCCCAATGTTCATTGCTATTGGGCTTGATGTTCTTGGGGTGGCGGCTGTTGGTTTTGGCGTTTGGCAAGAGAGCGAGGCGAAAAAATTTCACAAAGACTATGAGGCGTTAAATGGAGAGGATGCTGATTATAAAGGCGCTCAGAAAAAAGTTGAAAACGCTGTTCAAAAACGCAATATTGCTTATATAGTTGGCGGAACTTTGCTAGCTGCTGGCATAGGAGTGCATATATGGTTTTGAAAATCCTGTTAATTGGAATAGTTGGGGTTCTGGTAACTTCCTGCACTTCTTTTGAGTTCAATAATCCAAATGACCCTGCAAATGGAGCGGTATATTTGAGCAGCAGTTCTTCTAGCGAAGGTCAATCATCATCGAGTTCTAGCGAAGGTCAGTCATCATCAAGTTACAATGGGGGTGAAGAAATTGTGTCTTGCAAGGTTTATTTTTTGGGTTCATTGCTTGAATGTGAAGAAATAAAAACGAGTGATTGTGAAGATTATAATAATACACCGGATTATGAGGCAGAAATAGTTGATGAGTGTTGAAATTGACAGAGCATTTAAAAGGTGCAAGCAAAATAACTATATTACGGCTAAGGATGCCGCAATAGCCATTTCTGATGATTTTAATGAACCATTGGAAGATTTTAAGGAGTACCCTGTGTAGGTAATTTGGTAATTAACATGATAAATTTTGTCTACCCCCCCCCCCCCCCCCCCCCCCGCCCGCCAAACTCATACTTTCTTTTTTTCTTTTATTATTTCTTTCTTTTGTGTTTGTTTTTTTGTTTT
>WRMM01000169.1 GCA_009777135.1 Candidatus Fibrimonadales bacterium | reverse complement strand
GCATATCATAATCTAAAACAGGATCTTCTTCGCCATAAATTTTTGTTGTTGTAGTTGGAATAATATTTATTGTTTTAGGGAGAATCGTAAAATTAATGTTTACATTGCCAGCATAATTTCCTATTCCTTCAATTTCTGCTGTAGCCTCGCCTGCATTTGTATTGGCTGAATATGTTATGGTGTAATCAGTATCTTTTGTTAAGTCACTTGTTACTGGTTTTTGTTCTTCACCATCATAATAAATTGGATTTGAAACATCAAACATATCTCTAGTTAAACTCTTTTTCCCTACTGCAAATTTAACTTCGCTTTCAATTTCATAATCTTCACCTTCAAAAGTCAAAGTTAATTTGGCAGTATGCTCTCCTGCCGGCAAGCCCAAGCTTGGGGTAATTTTCCAAGAGCGATTTGTTCCATTGCTTGCAATTTCTTTATTATCGCTAGGAGTTATTGCAAAAGCATCATTATTTGAAACAATATCGCTAATAATTATTGTTGCAGGCAAGCTATTTACTATAAAAATATCGCTGGTTCCTACAGATTCATAGCCAAAAGTTGCATTAAAATCATTAACGTAAACGTAAATTTTTTCTTCGGGGTCTGCTCCGCTATTGATTTCAACCGTCAAAGGCAAACCTGCAAAATCTTTATCCGTAGCTTTAAACCTTATTTGATAAAAGCCGGGAGCTAAATCTTCTTCAAATTCTGCGCATTCGCTATATTCAGCATCAGAATCTTTTTTGCATTCCATACTGCTGTTTGTGCCTAATAATGCGCCATCATTGCGGTCTAGCATCAGCTCATGTTTTGCCTGTACAACAAAGTTAGAAGGAGCTGCGGGGCGAGCCGGGATTTTTATTTCAAAAGGATCGCTTGCAAAAGCATCTAGCTCGGCTGAAAGCGCGCTGTTATCTGCTCTGCTGATATAAATCGTTTTGCCGGAGAACCAAGAAGGGTCTATGCCGCGACTTAAGCCAATTTGCTGAAAAGCTTCTCCGCCATCTATTCTGTAATGCTCGCCATTTATAAAACCTGTTAAAATTTCTTTTTCGTAGTCTATAGAAATAACAGGAGTTTTTTGAACAACGCTTAAAGGGAGCATTCTAACTCCGGTATAATTATTTGTTCCTGTTAAAAGCACGCTTAAAGAACCAATGTTATCGGTATTCTGCTCGCCTTCTACGTAATCCACGCCTTCCACTAAAGGTATATCTCCATCTTTAACGTCAATAAGCAAAAATTCGTATTGCTGAACCTTGCTGCTTCCGGCATTTACTTCTATTCCAGGCGAATTCAAACTGCGAGGAGCAATTACCAAAT
This sequence comes from Candidatus Fibrimonadales bacterium, assembly GCA_009777135.1. Taxonomy (GTDB): domain Bacteria; phylum Fibrobacterota; class Fibrobacteria; order Fibrobacterales; family Fibrobacteraceae; genus Fibrimonas. The sequence continues at coordinate 3,956 of WRMM01000169.1, read as the reverse complement.
CAAAATTGGCAGTGCTTCCGGCACAATCATCAGTTGGCGGTATTGTAACGCAAACCTTGTGAGTTCCAGCATCTTTTGGGGGAGTTTCAGTATCGCAAGCAAGACCGTATTTTATACTAGGAGTTGCATCGCATAAGCCATTGTGCGTGTTAAAAGACGCTGTGGTAGAAAAATTTGCTAAGTAAGTAGTGCTGCCAAGATAATTTACTTCAATAGGGTCAACGCTTGCTTTTTCTCTTGTTACATTAATGACATAAGTATTTGTTGTTCCGTTTTCGGCTAGAACTCCTATGGTAATAGATTTTTGGCCAACAATGAGCGGATGGGAACCTGTGCCAAAGATAATTTCCGCAAGCGGATCTGCTCTTGTAGCATTGATTGTGATTTCTTCGGTGGCGTATGGAACGCTTACGCTGTAACTTGTGATAGTTTGGTCAAAGGCAGGATTTAAATTGAAAGTGGCAACTCCGGAAAAAACGCTTATGCTGCCCAAATTTGCATTGGCAGAAGCTGCTAGGCGGTTTATTGCAATAGTGAATGTTTTTTGTTCGCCTTTTTCCGGTTTTACAACAAAGCTAAACACATTTGTTCCTTCTGCCAAATTTCTGTTTTCGCTGCCAGCGCCGACAAAAGAAGCCATTGGCGCCTTGATTGCCGTTACGGTTGCATTTTCAACAGAGTTTGGAACTGATATTTCGTAATCTAATTTATCTGCGTTAAAGCCAGAAAGAACATTTGTTGTTGAACTTCCCAAATAAACTTCAATGCTTGATAAGGTTTCTTCGTTGCCTTTAGCGCGAGTTATTCTTAATGTATAGTTTTTTTCGTTGCCCGCTTCTGCCTGAACAGATAGCCTAACAATTTTTTCAACGCCTTCTTCCAATGCAATATTCACGCTTCCATCCAGATATACCAAGTTTGCATATTGATAACTTAAAGCCCCAATTACATCTATGTTCTCTACGCTGTAAGGAACCGATACGGTATATTCCGTTTCTTCGCTGTTAAACGCAGGGCTTAAAACCCCGGCGCTGAGCGTTATGCTGGAGAGCGTGGCATCGGCACTGGGCGGATCATCATTTTTTGGTCCACGCTGAATAATAATAGTATAAGTTTCGCTCTCTTCGCCGTGCGAAACTATTATTTCAAATTCATTATTGCCAACCGCTAAAAACACATCGCTTTTATTTCCGCTAACAATACTGCCCTCATTTGAAAAACCTATTATATCCACCCTGCTCACTTCGTATGAAACACTTTGAGTACAAGTAGTCTCATCGTCGCTTTTCAGTAAAGCTTCACACTCAGGCGATAGCGTAAGCCGTTCACTGCCATGTCTTATATCTAGATCGGCAAGGGCAAGAGGATCTTGAGCATACGCTGTTGCCAGCGCAAGGAATGCGAGAAAAAATGTTAGCTTTTTCATTATGTTGCCTACTTGTTGAATTTAATGGTTTGAATTTCAGAGCCGTTTGACAAGCGAAGGACATAAACTCCGCTTCTCAAGTTTGAAAGCGAAACAAAACTTTCGCCAGCTTTCAAGTTATCTATTCGCATAGCAACGCGACCGTTTACATTGTAAACAAAGAGTTTTGCGCCGCTAGTTTGAGAAAATACATTAACTCCATTGCGCGCAGGCGAAAGCTTCAAAGAATTAGACATCTGCAATACAGGTTTAATTTCTGAAATCTTATTTTCGTCTATGCCCGCGTCTGCATCTGCAAACATTGGCGCAGGTATATAATCTGGAGGAACGGGAGAACGCTTAGATTCAGTATCTGGAATAGCCGTGCATGCGCCTAGCTTGCCAAGTTGAACTAGGGAGAAATCTGCGCCAGATGCATATTCAAAGCTTAAACCCATGCTCTGTTCCAAAGCCATGGCTTTACGCGTTGGACCAAAATCTTTCTCAAATTCCGACCATGGAATATTCACAGCATGACTGCCGGAGGCAAGAGTTTTGTAAAATACTCCATGACCGTACTCGTCATCCCATGCCAAGCCAACTTTTAGTCCGCCTGCTTCTTGAAGATTATATACCAAACACAAACCCTCAAAGTCGTTTATGTCCCTTGAAGCATCAATATCCCAGTTAAAGCCTCTGCCGTTCTTTCCAAATGACAAATCATACCATTCGCCATCAGTATTTTCCTTTGCGCCATTCGCAAATATTTTGACATCATCGTCATTGCTGCTCCAGCGATAATCCCACAAAATACCGTTTTCTGGTTTTGGCGGTTCCAAGCCGCCTGCATAAAGCGGCGTTGCGGGAATTTCGCCGGAACAAGAACCTATAGAACCAAGTTCATTCAAAGTGAATTGCGCTTGTTTTGATCCAGGCAAGGTATTTTGCAAACGAATTTTCAAGTTCTCTGCTTCTGCTAAAACAGTTTGGCGATTGGTTCCTCCAGTTTGCGTAAATCTACTCCAGGGAATTTCAAGGGCATTGCTGCCTGCCTGCAAAGTATAAGTTAGCGAACCGATTTCAATTTCCACCGGAGAGCCGGTTAAGCTATAAGCAATGCACAAGCCATTGAATGCGCTTATGTTTTCGCTGCCGCTTTCTCTCCAGTTGAATTTAAAGCTTGCTTCGCTAGGCTCTAAAATATTGCCGCCATCTACATTCAAGCGAACCTGCATACCATGCGTGTTATCGTTTGCAACGAGTTTCTCTTCTTGAATTTCAGTTCTTTGGAATACATTGCCATCGCCAACAAGCCACGGAGAGTCATATTGCGGAGCATATACAAGATTATCTGTTTCTCTTCTCGCCCGTTCAAAGCTCCATAGCAAGCCGCCTGTAGGCAGTGGCTCGGGTATTTTCAAATCGCCATCATAATTGGCAACTTGTGGATTGCTCTCGCACTTATTCAGAGAACCAAATTCAAACAATGTGAATTGGCTTTCTTTTACGCCATCGCCAGCCAAGCGAATGCTAATGCCAATATTGTTTTCAATAACTGTTTTCAGGCTGCTAATTCCCGATTCTCTTGCAAAACGATTCCAAGGAATATTTACAGACTGGCTGCCAACAGGCAGGGCATAGATATACGTGCTGCTGTCGCTTTTCAATTCAAGTTCCAATGGTGAACCTGTTGAGTGATATGCCAAACACAAACCATCAAAAGCGCTTATGTTTTTCTCTGCGCCCCAATCAAAGCCAACTCCTGCGCTGGAACCGCTTGAAGGATTAAGACGAACCTGCAAACCTTGCTCTGTTAACAAGCTTAACAAGCTATCAGCAGTATGAACGCCGTTGCCGCCAAAGGCATTCCATTCAACAGTTGCAAAATCTTCAGGAACATTAAGTTTTAGAGCCTCGCTTTCAGCACTCCACAGCAATCCGCCTGCAAAGAGCGTTGCTGGTTCAGGCAATGCGGTAGCCCCAGCGTATTCAACAGAAGATGGAGGAGCTTCGCTGCATGCGCCGAGGGTACCTAGTTGCCTTAAAGTGAATTGAGTTTGTTTTTCTGCTCCATTGAAAGAAGCTATATCAAAGTTTAGGAATAGAGCTTTTTCAATAGCATCTTTCATAGTTCCAGATTCAGGTTCAAACCAATCTTGAGCAAATACGCCCCAAGGGAAATCTATTGTGTGATTGCCTGGAGCAAGTTTTACGCGATAGGTATTGTAACCGTAAGCATCATAGTCCCAGCCAAGCTGAATATACGCTGAATCGCCAGTTAAATTGTAAGAAACGCACAAACCGCCAAATTCGCTAATATCTTCTGGAAGCTGTAAGTTATTTTCTTCTTTCCAGTTAAAAGCAAAACCTGCGCCTGCGCCAAATAGGGCATTGCTCTTTGCAACCATGCGAACTTGCAAACCATACTCGTTATCAACAGCTCCGCCTTCAATAGCGCCTTTCTCATCGTAAGCATCAAAGCCTTCGCCTTTTTTCTGGTAAATATGAGCTTCCGTGCCGACGTTATCCCAAGCGTATCCATACCACCAGC
>WRMM01000168.1 GCA_009777135.1 Candidatus Fibrimonadales bacterium | reverse complement strand
CTAATTAACATAAATTACAAACATAAACCTGCTTTTAAAGACCCTAAAAAAGATTTAGAAATAATAAACAAAAATGCCGAGTATCTGAATAGTGAAGCTATTGATGCACTTGGTTTTCAGGTTAGCTTGTAGTGAAAAGAGGAGATTTATACAGAGTATATAGAGGGTCTAAAAGCGACCCTAAAAATTACCGCGTTTTTGTTGTGGTAAGCAGGCAAGTTACAATAGATTCTAAATTTTCTACTGTTATTTGCGCTCCAATATATTCTAGAAACGATGGCCTTTCTACGCAAGTTATCATTGGAATTGATTTTGGACTTAAACACGATAGCTCTATTCATTGCGATGAGCTTATGAGTTTGCCAAAATCAATGTTAACGGATTATATAGGTTCGTTATCCGAAGATAAACTAATAGAGCTAAAAAGAGCTTTGAGCGTATCTTTGGAGCTATAGTAAATGCTGATTAAGTCTTGTCTTTTTTGTATAAATAAGCTATATTTGCATTTATGGACAAACAGCTTACTTTTTCCGCTTTAGAGCAGCAGCCCACCAAGAAACGCACGACCCGCCGCGAGGACTTTCTCCGCAAGATGAACGAGATAGTTCCCTGGTCTCGCGTGATTTCTTCAGTCAAGCCCTACTATTACAACAACAAGACGGGCCGCCCAGCCACGCCTTTGAAAGTTGTTCTCCGCATGTACTTTCTCCAGGTTTGGTTTTCCCTCAGCGACGAAGGCTTGGAAGACGCCATATACGACAGCAAAGCTTTCAGCTCTTTCATGGGCGTTGATTTCGTTTCCGTCCCCGTTCCCGATGCAACTGTTCTGTGCAACTTCCGCAAGCTTCTCAGCGACAATTATCTTAGCGACGAGATACTGTTTTTCGTCAATGAGCTTATGGAGCGCAACGGCTTGATAATGCGCGGGGGCACTATAGTTGATGCCACTATTCACGAGGCTCCCAATTCTACCAGGAACGCCAGCTGCGAGCGCGACCCAGAGATGGCCAGCGCTAAAAAGCACGGCAGCTGGCATTTCGGTGCCAAGTCCCACATCGGCGTTGATGCCGCGACAGGCTTGGTTCACAGCGTTGAGGTCACTCCCGCCAATGTTCACGACATAACCGTTGCCGGCAAGCTTATGCGCGATGACGACGAGCTTTTCATTGGCGACAGCGGCTATGTCGGCTTGGACAAGCGCGATGAAATTGTTGGCGACCCTCATTTGTCTGGCATCGAATACCGCATAGTCCAGCGTCCTTCGTCTTGGAAGAAGAAGGGGCTTAGCGATATTGCGGAGGAGTTTGATAGGTGCGCCGAGCGGCGGATTATAAGCGCGAGGCAGAAAGTGGAGTATGTGTTTCATGTCGTCAAGAATATTTTCAAGTTTAGGAAGCTGCCCTACAAGGGCATTCTCAAGAACAGGGCAAGGCTTTTGGTTTCATATGCCAGCGCCAATCTTTACATGCTTGCTATTGCGGGCCGCCGCTTCTGCCCTTTGACGATTTGACGGGGCGTATTGCGCCCAAATCGCCCGAAAGGGCGGAAAAAGAGGGAGCAAGCCGTCTAAAAATGCTGATTTAAGCGCTTTGTGAAGCCTTTGTGAGAAAAAAATTCCAAAAAAGAAAAAAAGCAAGCTTTCAGCAAAAATATCTCAAAACAAAATGAATTAATCAGCGTTTACTATAGTTGATATAGCCTATCTTCTTCACGTTCAATATAATAAATTTCATTGCTTTTGCTTGGGGTGGAGGGTTTATTTTATTATATTCTAACTAGACAGACTAGTTATATGAGTTTTTATGCAGCAATGGCAATTACAAGAAGCAAAAACAAAGTTCAGCGAGCCTGTTGCGGTTATTGTTTCAATACAGAAATACCGTAGCTTGGCAAAATCAAAACAAAGCCTCCATGATTTTTTAAGTTCATCGCCTCTGTCTGATGCGAAACTTCGTATTTCTAGAAATACATCTGCAACCATGCGAGATATTGACTTATGAAATACTTATTAGATACAAATGTCATTTCTGAACTCAGAAAAAAAGCTTGCAATTTAGCTGTAAAAAACACAATTGAAAAAATAGAGCCAAGCGATTTATACTTGAGCGTTATATCCATTGGAGAAATAGAAATGGGCGTGCGAAAACTGGCTGAACCGCAAAAGAAACTTGAAATATCACTATGGCTGCACAATAAATTGCCTTTGTGGTTTTCAGACAGAATTATACCGATAAATTTTGATATTATGGTTACCTGGGGAAAGTTATGCGCAGAAAATAAAAGAACATTGCCAGTTATAGATTCTTTAATAGCAGCTACAGCGATAACTTATAAAGCAACTTTGCTTACAAGAAATACCAAAGATTTTGAAGACATAAGAGAATTAGATTTGATAAATCCTTGGAATTTGAATTTACCATAACTCCGCTATCCTTGCGCTTTTGCCAGAAGATTTTTGGACGAAACATGTTTTTGCGCGATTTTCATTGCTTTTACTTTGAATCCTCAAGCAAAAAATCAATCGCATTCACGTGCTTAATCCCGTTTCTGCTAAAATCAATTTTATCCATAGAAACAACTATTTTTTCAAAATTATCCCTGATATTCTCAAAAACGCCAAACTCCCGCTCAATGGCGCTATCGCTGTCCAGCTTGTACGAAGCTTGGATATATTTTTTGACATTATCCTTTGTTGCAATAAAATCAACTTCCTTTTCTTTGTTCTTGCCTATAAAAACCTGATAATCCCGGCTCAAAAGCTCGTTGTAAATAACGGTTTCAAACCTGGCGCCGTAGTTAAAAGCCCCAACTCCGCCTCTAACTTGCAGCAAGCCCAAATCCGCTATGTAATATTTTTCCAATGTTTCCAAAACTTGCTTTCCCTTAATATCATATCGCTCAACTTTGCTGAAAAGCAAGGATTTCATTATTACCGCCAAATAATTATAAACCGTGTTAGGCGATATTTCTCGCCTTTGCGAGTTAACAAAGTTTATGATTTTATTTGCGGAAAAAATGCAGCCCGTATTCTCTACAAGGTACATTATGATTCTATTCAACAAATCTTCATTGCTGATTTTTGACCTGTGGATAATATCGCGCAAAACTATGGAATTATAGACATCGTGCAAATACTTTTTTATTTTTGAAGCATCATCGCCATAATCAAAGCGCTGCGGCAAACCGCCATAAACCAAGTAATCATTGAATATTTCGTAGCGATCTCCCTCTTTAAATTCGCAAATCTCAGAAAAAGAAAAAGGAGCTATGTAGAACTGCAAATATCTTCCAGATAAATAAGTTGCCAGTTCGCCGGAAAGCAAATGGGCGTTGCTGCCGGTAATGAAAATGCTTGCCTTGTGCTTTGCCCTTAAAGAATTGACAACCAATTCATACTCGTTTACTTCTTGGACCTCGTCTATCAAGATATAATATTTGCCATTATCCTTGATTTTGCTTTCAATATACTCATTGAGTTTGTTTTTGTCTCGCAGCTCTGAATGCTCCAAAAATTCAAAATCAAGTTTTATAATATGCTCCCTATCCGTTTTTTCCAGCAATTCCTCTACTATCTGCCCAAGCAAAACCGATTTGCCGGCACGCCTAATGCCAACCAAAACCTTTACCAAATCATCATCATAGAAAGGTCTGATTCTTTTTAGATATTTCTCGCGCTTTACCATAAGCGTTAATATACAAAAAAAATAGGCTTTGCGGCAGAAATTTATCTTATATGATAAAAAAAGCATGAATTTTGACAGTTTTTATCATGTATGATAAAGTTTTTGCGCTTTTTTCATTGTTTTAGGCATGGGGTTAAGGTCTATTCTTGAAGGCGGATATATTCATTTATGTCATCTATCATATTTTGTTCTCTTTCGATGTGGTAAACAAAATAAGATTTTCTGATAAGCTCAAAAATATTATAAAATTCCCTTCTTAATAGCAATTACAGCAATCACCTCAGCAAATTATTTTCTTCAAGAAAATTTTTCATTGCTTTAAAATAATTGTCTGCCATTATCTCATATCCCTTGGCATTAGGATGAATTGGAATAAAGTCAAATTCATACATATGCTCGCCCCAAACTCCGTCCCAAATATTATCGATAATTTCAACATTATATTTTTCTTTTAGCCTTTCAAACATATCTTCGTATTCTTTATAAGCAAATTTAAATTCAGGAAAATCATCAAACAAGTCATCAGCAACCTCTTCATTGTAGAATTTTGCCAAATAAATTTTACGTTTGTCGCCCAAATTTTCTATATAATCCAAAATCGCTTCAAAACTTCTTTCAACTTTTTCCTCAACAAAATCATAGTCAATTCTAGCGTTTGCGTTGAAGAACGAAGCAAGCGCCCTGTCAATTAAATCATTTGCGCCTAATTCAATAATTACAATTTCTGCGGTATTTAATTCTTTGCGGTGCTTTTTGATGCTGTCAACCGCCTGCTCAGCGGAAAGTCCGTTCTTGCCCAAATTAACAACGGGAATATTGACTTTTTTTTCAAGATGCGCTGGATATGACTTGCTCTCATCAATATGCTTGCTTGGACTGCCTGCGCCATAGCCTATTGTTAAGCTGTTTCCAAAGCAAACAATTGTTTTGCCATTGTAATCATCGCCCCCGTCTGAGCAACCAGTAACCAGCAATGCCAAAAACATTGCCAACGCAATACTAAATTTCAAAAAAAGTTTCATAATAATAAAATAAAAATTATATTTTATAAGATATTAGCCATGGATTGAGCCTAATTTAGGGCTAATTGTGAAAAATGTTTAACAAATTTGGTAACAAATACTTGACAAAAGCGGAAAATTTATTTATATTTAAGAATATTTTGTCTGCTTTTCTTTGGCAATGCTTTTGCGGAAGAAGGCAAATAAATAACTGAAAAGTCAATTCTGAATTTACCCTTTTTAGAGGTTTTATTTCTAAAATACCTTTATTGATCTTAATAAAGGTTTTATGTCAGGTATTTTTCTAGAAAATAAAAAAACATTTTATAGCGTTTTAATGGATGCAAAAGAGGCTTTAGATAAGAAAAATGGAAAAAAGCAGAAAATTTCGAAAATTTACAAAAAAGCATACGTTTCAAAGCAGGTTTTTTCTAGTATATTCAACGGCGTAATTCCGCAGAAAGATACTGTGTTCAAGCTTGCATTTGCGCTTGAAAGTTCGCTGGAAGAGGCAGAAGAAATACTTAAATACGCAGGCTATTCTTTTGGAAACTGCATTAAAAGAGATTTAATTTTAAAATCCTGTTTTGAAAAAGGAATTATTGATATTCTGGAAATTAATGA
>WRMM01000167.1 GCA_009777135.1 Candidatus Fibrimonadales bacterium | reverse complement strand
CCCCGCAAAAGCAATACGTGGCAGGCTCAGTCAAATTCTGGCAGTCCGGCGGAATGCTCCATCTGGATTTGGGCAGCTCATTTGCAAACGCTGGGAACGTTGTTTTGGAGGTTCGCGACTTGAAAGGCAGGTTCGTTCTTCGCCAAGACATAAACGAGCAGGTCAGCAGCGTTCGCCTTGAGAGCGGCGTTTTTGCGATAACCGTGAGAGGAGCAGGCATAAGCAAAAACGCGGTGGTGATGGTGAGGTAAGGAACGCAACGAAAAATCAAAAGTGCAAACGCAAAAGCAAGCCCATCACACAGCTTGCTTTTGCGTTGTATTTTAAAAGTTTATTTACGAAATCATCGTCATAATTGTTTCTGCAAACTGCCAAATGCCATTATTTAATTGCCACTTTGTTTCAAACCAATTAGCGGCTCTTGCTCCGCGATATTTCATGCCTTTAATGATTATTTCGCAATCTGTTTCGACAACTTCATTTATTGACAGAAAAACGCCATCGGGGATATACATGCCTTTTTCGTCAAACAAATCTTTTGCTCTCAATCCATCCATATTGGCATCTATGACAGGCACATATTCCCTTCCAATCCATGCCGCAATTGCTTTTTTGTCATAATCATTTGCAAATTCCAATGCAGCTAAATCAATGGCAATAAAATCAATATTTTCATTCAACGCCGTGTCTTGTTTCAAATAGCTTTCAAGCGTAATTTGATATATCTCCGTCCATTTTGTTAGATTTTCTGTACTGTTTGTTAAATTTTCTGCAATATTTCCGTGCTGCGAATACACAAGAAAACTAATTGCCAACGCAAACAATATGCCAAATATCAATGCAACTGCCTTAGCTCGAAAGGCTCGGCTCGGATTTAATAGGCTTTTAGGCATTTCTTGAATATAGAACTTTCTATATTACGCAATATGTCTCCTGTTGTCAAAGATTTTTTGGTTTATGTTATTGAGCTTTGTGCCGAAAGGTTTTTTGGCGGCAATAAAACGGCTGCGTACAATAATTTGAAGAACTCAGACCTGCTTTCTTTCTACAAAGACACCTACGACACATCGCATACATTGTCTTCCGAGTATATTTTAGAAGAAATAAAAGAGAAATTTGCAGAATGCGGAATTGTTTCATGATTTTATATCACGGCTCACAAGAAACAATAGAAAAACCCAATCCATTTTTCGGGAGAAAAAATGTTGACTTCGGGCAAGGCTTTTATTTAACCGACCTGCGAGAGCAGGCCGTTCGCTGGATAAATCGCAGAAAAAAAACAAATTCGCAAAAAAAAGGAATTTTGAATATATATGAATATACGGAAAACGTTGATTTAAGGATTAAGAAGTTCAATGGTTACTGCGAAGAGTGGCTGGATTTTGTTGTTCTAAATAGAGCCAAAGGCAATATCCAGCAAAATACGGATTATGATATAGTTATAGGAAACGTGGCTGATGATGAAGTGATTGTTGCGGTGGATAATTATATTGAAGCTCTTGCAAAAGGCAGAGCCACCAAAAACACCAAACTAGCATTATTGGACGAGCTTACTTTTTCTCATCCGAATAGCCAATATGCTTTTAAAACTATCTTGTCTTTAAATTGCTTAAAGTTCATAAAAACTGAGGAATTTTGATGAAAAATACCGCTCTTGTTAGAATGACTATTGATGAAATAGCGAAGCAAAAGAACGTTTCTTTAGATGAGGCTTTTGATTTATTTTACAATTCAAAAGTTTGCGAAATGTTAAGCGATACAGAAACCGGACTTTTCACTTACGCTCCGCAAGATTTAGCGGAGATGGTTGTTTAGTTTCTATCACCACCATTAATACCCTTGGATTTTCCTTTCGCCATTGGGAAGCGGTTTTGCCGAACAGGGCTACGTTCAGCAGACCGGCTTGCATTTTAATGAATTTATTTTTTCTAGCAAACTGTTATCAAAAGTTTTAACGGCAACGCCTTTTATCCTGCTATTTGCATAAAGAAGTTCATCTACAAAATCCAATTTGGAGCTTCCATATTCGGCTATCGCAAAGACTACAATTTCCTCATTTTCAACTGATACGCTTTCTAGAGAAAATATTTTAAGTAAATTTTCTGATATTTGTTTTCTATCTATCTTGTAAACTTTGCTAAGCACATAAATAACTTCGGCTATTACTTGAGTCAATATTCTAACATTCCCATTTTTCAATTCTCGCTTTGCGATTTCAGCTTGTTCTGGGATGTCATTTAGCAAATACCGCAAAATAATGTTTGCGTCAACGAGGGACATATTTATCCCTCATGGCAAGTTCCCAAGCAGAATTCTCTTTTGCTAATAGCTCAGTATTGGCATACTTTGAGAGAGAGCCAAAGCCATCGTCAATTTGCTGTTTTTGCGAAGATTTGTTTTCATATTGGCTTATTATAATCACCGTAACAGGCGAAGATAATCGGTCTCTATACTGAACCGGCACGGAAATTTGCCCGTTAACGGCAGTAGTTTCAAATTGCATTGTCATAACGAATAATATAGAAAGTTTCCCTAGTTATTGTCTTTTACGCAACGGACAGAGAACGTGCTGTTCTCGTACCGTGCTGTGTGAATTAAAATTCTATTATGGTGCCTGAATGTCCTCCGCAAGAGCTTCGCAAGAACCTATTTTTGTGATATTTGCGGTGGTTTTTTGCGTTTTTGTGCTTTATCTTACTTTAACCCTTTAACAACTTCACATTCTGATTGCCTAGCAAAGATTTCATTTGTATAATTGCTACGCCGTTTAATTGCTTTATCCTTTCTTGCTGAGATAGATTTTGGCGGATTAAAAATATCTTTATGTGCAAAAATTCCGCCACCATAACGACCTGATTTCGAGAAAAGCCCAATTGCGTTAGTCATTTCTACCCAGCGTTTGGGTGTTAGAAACAATCGCCCTTCTCCATTTCTAACCGTATGGAAACCCATGCGGTTAAAATTAGGGTTGTTTACCTGCTCCCAAACAGCCAAAAAGTCAACTGTGTAATAAGTACTCATCCAATTTGAAACAACAATTCGCGCTTCTAAGCTATCCTTGTAGCCTGCCATATCCGTAAGCGAAATATAATCGCTTCCTTTTTCGGAAAGGATTGCTATCTCCGTTCCTTGCACGCTGATAATCTCTTTTTTGCCCATGCATAATCTCCAAAGTTTGGGGAATATACAAAAAATCAACCCCCTCACAGGGCTTGCTTTTGCGTTAGTTGTAACCGCCACATGAGCTTAGACGTTCCCAGCATAATTCCATCGGGTTTTCATCTGCATGCAGCACTGGTTTCTCATCGCAAGTTGTATGCTTCACGCAACCGCCGCAATCCGGTACCTGCCCCCTGCAAGCCACAAAATCTCTGTTGTAGCACTCTTCCAAGTAAGGATCGTACTCGTTACCATTGCATTTCTCCCATATCTCTTCTTTCTTGATGCATGATATATCAGGGCATGTGCGACCAGTAGGATCATCGCAAGCGTTACGATGACCACATGCTTTATTTAGGAAACAGAAATGCGTTTCTGGATTGTACTCCTTGTCATCGCATAGCGATAAGATTTTCATACCCTGCCCTTCAGAAGAACTGCTGGGAGTTTCCGCAATGGAACTGCTACTCGGAGTTTTTTCAACGCTTTGCCCTTCAATAGATCCGCTAATGTCTTTAGGGTCGCAGGACATTGTTATTGCCATGGCAAGCGAAATGCCTGCTGCCAAGAGAAAACGATTTGTTTTTGCGCTATTTGCCATACTGGTTAATATAAAATCTTTTTCGGAAAAATGGTGGTTTGGGCATGATTTTTTTCTTTTTTGTTGCTTTTTTGTGATATTTGCGGTGGTTTTTTGTGTTTTGCGGTGTATTTTAATTGTGAGTGTAAATATAGGTTTTACGAGTAATTCATTTTATTATTTCTAAAAACTTTTTAAGCCTTTCTTTATTTTCATTTTCTTTGTCTGCCTTGAAATAAATTTCAATAAACGTTATCTTATCTAAAATTGGTTCAAATACATAAATAACCCTTAAGCCTGTTCTGACTCCTTTATTCAGGCGTTCTGTAAAAAACAGATTCGTAAGGAATTTCGGTCTTGTCTTTGGTTGTTATCCAAGGAACATCTCTGTGAGGAACATCTATTCGCACAGAATTCGGTTTAATGCTCATAGCAGTAAGGTAGAAAATTTCTATTTACCCTTATGAAACTCTGCGAATTCTTCAAAATCTGTATTGTATGGGATTTGCGCTTGTTTTATTCTGAAAATTTCATATTCTTTTTCCGCATGTTCTTTTGCGAGTTTTGTAGAAATTTTTCCAACGCTTTTCAGTATTTCTCTGTCGTTTAAGGTTAAAAAGCCGTGCAATTTATCTATCCAATTTTTCATTGTCATTGGAATTCTCGCCCTTGCCTGTGTTTGCGCAAAAATAAGATATTGCTCTACCAAATCATTTAATCCTTGCATTTCCTCTTTTGAAAGATAATTTTTTGCAATGCCAACGTCGCCTTTGCGAATTCTGCTGCCTCGCCAAGAAGTTAAGCCCATGTTTTTCTGCTCGCTGTCTGCCCTGCCATAAATAATTTCTGCTGCAGTTTGGCCAGAAATTGCCCAGTGCATTTTATTTTGAACAGTCGCAAAAAAATCTTTGGTCATTTTCGCTTCTTTGTCATAATCTATTGATTTTGCTATCGGTGGCAGTTCGTAAGAATTTCTTACATACTGAAATTTCATTGAGTTCGCCTTCCGTAAATATATTTTTTATATGCTGGGTTATGCCTGGCCTTTCTATTTCAAAGAGAGTTGCTAACTGCTCCTGTGTAAGCCAAACATCATTGTTGTCAAAACGAACGTCCAATTTCGCTATACCTTTTTCATCTTGGTATATAAGAAACTGGGAAACATTGGTGCTTAGGCTTTTAGACATAGCGGTAATGTAGAAAATTTCATGCTATTCAACCCGCTTGGCCTCGTGCAAAAGTGCTTGCAAGCTCCTCGCCAAGTTGCTCGCTCCTGTCAACGTTGCCGTTAATCTTCCCCGTCTTCACATTGCCATCCGCATCAACATACATCCCGGTAAGCAAAAGTTCGTTGCCATGTATCTGCCCATAGACCGCAACAGGAGTTGAGCAATTACCGCCCAATGTTTTTAAAAACCGCCTCTCCGCTTTTGATACAATTTCCGATTCCCGATTGTGAAAACTGTCAAGGAATGAATAATCCTCGCCCTGCCTGCCCTGAACTGCAAGAATTCCCTGAGAAGCGGCTGGTATCATTTCATCAATTGTGAAAATGCGGGAAACTCGGTTTTGCAAGGATAGACGATTAAGACCA
>WRMM01000166.1 GCA_009777135.1 Candidatus Fibrimonadales bacterium | reverse complement strand
GTAATCGCTGATTAACTCGCTTTGGGTTTGGGGTATGGGGTATAGGGTATGGGGAATTTTACAAAAAACGGCTTAAATTCGCTAAAAAGGGCATGTTTTTGCATTGCCCATACCCCAAACCCTATACCCCATACCCAAGCATTAAATTAATCGTTTACTATATTTGACCTAATGTACTTAATAATGTTTCTTTTCCTTTTTTTGCTTTCGTGCTCCGAAAACTTATATTACAACGAAGCAACGTCGCGTATGACTATTGATATTTTTAATAAATCTGATACTATTTTAGTAGGGGATAGCGTATCTTTTAAAGCCGAAATAAATCCTCGGCATGCAGCAAAAAAATGTTATTGGATTATAGACTCTTTTTCAAGAGAAATTTTGAATTTGGACTTTAACAGCAATCGTTTTAACCTTTTTAAAAAACCTGGAATTTTCAATGCAAATTTTTATGCTGTAGATTTTTTAGGCGATACGCTAAGCGCAGGTTTTACTATAAGCGTTGCGAATAAGCCCATTTGCGAGGATTTTGACTTAGATGCAGATTTGAAAATTATTTACGGCGCGCCACAGTTTAAATGGAATTGCATAGATAGCGATAAATTAACATATAATTTTTTGCTAAGAAACGAGAATAATCCTATAAGCAATGTAACTTTACAGGCAGATTCTCTGTTGCTAGGCATCCCTTTGCCGGAAGATTATTGGGAAATCCGCATAATTGCCACAAATAGCTTTGGTTTTAAGGATACTTTGAATTACGTTTGGAGTGTTAACGATGAAGAATAGTTGTTCATTATTCATTATATTGATAATGTTAATTTCCTGCACAGACGTTGATAAATTCAGTGATGCAGAAAGTTTTAAGCTTATAATAGAGAATGAAATTACTTACCAAGTAGTTGGAAATGAATTAAGGTTAGAAGGAAACATAGACCAAATAGAATATTATATTAACGATTACTTTTGGATTGTAAATGAAGATACCATTCGTTCAATAATTAGACCTAGGATAGCAATAAATTATGGCGAGTATTTTGTAAAATTAATTCTGATAGATTTCTATGGAGATACCATTAGCGATAGCTTGCTTATTCGCCATAATGAATCGCTTGAGGTAGAATTGCTTTCTCCTATAGATGGTTTTCTGGATTGCTCGGAAACTTTGGAGTTTAGTTATAGAATAAGCGGAGTGGACAGCTGGGAAGAGGCGGAGGCTTTAGTTTATGTTTCTGCAGATGAAAATTCGCTGTGGCAAGAAAAGAATATTTGGCAAAATAGCGTTGACAATGTTTGTTTTTGGGGCGTTAAGGCGTGGACGGAACAAGACACCGCTCTTTCTAGCATCAGACGTTTATGCAATTGCGAGGGGATAAAATGATTAAAAGATTGCTTTTATTTTTGATTGTGAGCGTTGCATATTCTGAGCAGCTTTTAATGCTCGATATGGAGTCTGACATAGATAGCAATATTTCGGTTTTGTGGGAAAAATCCATTATGCAGGTTTTAAAAGAATCGGCTTTTAAACCCGTGAAAATAGAGCCTGATTTTTTTGCCGAGTGCGAGAATATAGAATGCGTAATATCTGCAGCAAGAGCGTCTGGAGCGCAAGGCCTGTTTAGAGGCCGGTTGCGCGCAGAGGGAAAAGATTCCGTAAACATAAGGCTTCGCATAGACTGGCTTGCAGGAAATACAAGCCCGCAAACAGATATTCAAATTATGGCGCCGCTTGCATGGGACGAGGTGCTTAAAAGCGGAATTTTGCTAAGGATGCTATCTGGGATAACAGGAAAACATGCGGAATTTGAACGTGCCAAAAATAAAACCACGTTTATAAGCGTTGAAACAAACCCGGATTTGGCTGTTGTAATGCTAAATGGGGAACCTGTTTGCCAGTCTCCTTGCGTAGTTTCGGATAGCGGTTCCATGGCTCAAATTGCGGCATATTGGCAATCAAACGAGAATTTGTGGGCGGCAAAAAGAATGGTAAAGCTTGGCGAAGACACGGCAAAAGTTTTTTTAGAGTTAAGACGCTCCTACGCAGGAACGGAAATTCGCTCAAATCCTGGCAAGGCTCTGGTTTTTTCTGCAGAGCTTTTAGATATAAATTCAAGGCCGCTTGGCAAAACCCCTTATAACTTGCAAGGCTCGCCAGGAGAAACGCAAATCAGGCTTTTTCATAAAGGCTACAACGATACTTTGCTGAATGTGGAAATTGACGCTTTGGAAAAACAAATTAAGTTTGTGCAGCTATCGCCCATTACAGATCCGCAAAAAATTTACGAGCAAAATTTGCTTGTTAAAGGCCAAACCAAAAGAAACATTGGGCTTGGGCTTTTGGGTGGGAGCATAGCTCCGCTTGCTTCTGGCATTTTTCTCTGCGTTCTTGCGCAAGACGATTATGAAAAGGCAAGGAAAATAAAGGGGGAATTGGAACAGCCATCTTTTGGCGGCAAAAATTTCAAAGCAAAAATAGATGAAAATCACAAAGCCGTTAAAGACGGCAATTTCAAAACAACAGTTGGCGCAGGTTTAATCGGCTTTTCACTGCTTTTGGCAGGCGTAGGCTTTTCTATAAGTTTTTAGCATTATGTTTAACGTTCTCATTTTAGCCGCAGGTTTAGGGACTAGGCTTAGGCCCTTGACCGAGCGGATTGCAAAACCGCTAATTCCCATTGTGGATAATTCGCCTTTGGCAAGGCAGACAATTTTGGCAAAAAAACTTGGCGCAGAGAAAATACACGCAAATGCGCACCACCTTGCGGAGCAGGTGCAGGCGGCAGCAAAGGAACTTGGCATAGACAAAGTCTGGGTAGAAGAGGAGCTTTTGGGCACGGGCGGCCCAATCCGCAGAATGTGGCAAGAAGGGGAGCGTGGCGAGCTTTTGGTTTTGAACGGAGATTGCGAGCATAATTTGGATGTGGGATTTTTTTTAGAAAAAGCCAGAAATTCCGGCGCGGCATGCGCTCTCTTGGCTATTGACAATCCAAAGGTAAATACTTTATGCATAAACAGGGAAAATTTCTTGTGCGGCATAAAAAATAAATTCGGCAAAGAAGGCGTAAACAATGCGACATTTACCGGCATATCATGGTATTCTTCGGAAGCGTGGGAAAAAATCAAAGAAAAAGATGTCCGTGATTTTTGGGAAAAGCAACCGCCTTTTGTGTTTGCAACAGAAGGAAACTGGCTGGATATTGGAAGCTCCGAGAGGCTTATGCAGGCTATAGACGATAAGCTGAAAGCAGAGAGCGGAAAGTTGAAAATTGCAGGGCAGGCGGGGTCGGGGCGAAAGTATTACAGGATGGAAGCTAATGGGCATTCTTTGATTTTGCAGCAATCTTATGAAGGAGATTTGGATTTTGAGCGGTTTGTTCGCTATGGAAAATTGTTCAGCGGTTTGGGGTTGCCTACGCCGGAAATTTATGGGGTTTCGGAGAGCGAGAAGCGAGTTGTTATGCAGGATTTGGGTTCTGTTCGGCTTTGCGATGCCGCTGCGCCAATGCTGTATTATCCGCAGGTTTTGGAAAAATTGATAGTTTGGCAAGAGGCAAGCGAGTGCGCATTTGAGGCGGATAGCGAGTTGGCAGGCAGAATTTTCGGAGAGAGCGATTACCTTTGGGAAAGCTCTTATTTTGCGGAAAATTATTTGCAGGGACATTTGGGAATGAAGGAAATACCCGCAGAATTAACCGCATTTTTTAAAGACTTGGCAAAAAAGGCAGCAGCGCAGCCACGTGTTTTGATGCACAGAGATTTTCAATCGCAAAACGTTATGCTTGCAAAAGAAAATAAAATTGCTTTTATAGATTTTCAGGGCGCAAGAAACGGCTCAATTTATTACGACGCGGCTTCTTTGCTGTGGGACCCGTATATGATGCTTCCAGACGAAACGGTAAAGCAATTGTTCACGCTCTGGCACTGCGCAAATCCGCTTTTGAAAAATGTTTCGTTTGAAAATGCTTGGGAAGATTTTCTAATAGCAAGCACGCAAAGGCTTATGCAAGCCCTTGGCGCATATTGTTTTTTGAGCAAAAATAAAGGAATAAAATCCTTTGAGCAGTATATTGAGCCAGGGGCAAGGAGAGTTATTCCTTTGTTGCCGCAGGGTAAACGGTATTGCCTTTTTGGGGCGTAGCAGGTCTACGCCCTTACAATACGTTACCTCACCACGATGCGTTTCGTTTGTGTTCCTTGTTTTTCTATGTATACGCCTGGCGTTGCGGGTTTTTGCGTTCCTAGGGGTTCGCCTTTGAGGTTGTAGTATATTGTCTGAACCCCGATGGCCCCAATTATAGGATTTTCCCGATTTATGAGAATTGGCGTTGCTTCGGTGCAAGTTTCTACTGCTTGACCGTTTATTAGGAGGCAGGATTCTAGGGGAGTGCTTGAGATGCAGTAGGCGTTTATTATGCAAGCTGTCATTATGTTGCAGCTTTCAATGGACTCACCGCCTATGGCAGAGCAAACTTCTTCGCTGAATTCTGCGCAGCGGTTGTTGAATAGGCAGAATACTTTTTCTGCATCTTCATCTTCTTCTATGGTAGCCATTATAATAATGTTGCGTTCAGACAAAACATAATTGTCAGCAGAAACACCTTCCGTGCTTATAATCGCCGTAGCCTTTTGCGTAGTCTCCACTCTTTTGAATTGAAAATTGAGATTTTGAATTGAGAATTGAGAATAGGACAAATCTATTTTTGGTTCTCCGGTTAAGAGTGAGGGGTTGTCGGTGGTTTTGTTTATAGTATCTGTGGCAAAGCCTTCGTAGGCTATTATGGTATTCAATATTTGATGCAAGGCGGCGGAGTCTGTGAATATTTCGTGAGGTACCCAGAGGGTGTCTGCGTTGTAGGTGTAGTTGCTTAGGGTTGTGGAAAAATATGGTTTTAAATCTTTTTTTAGTATTTCGTAGTTTTTTGCGCGGTTTGTTAAGTTGTAGTTGCGGGCTATGTTTTGGTCTATTATTTCTGCTATGGCGGCAAGCTCGTTGTTGTATTTGCCAGCGGTCGATTGCGCGTTTCTGGCTGAAAGCTCAATGCCCGGTATGCTTACGCTTGGTTTGGGAGATTGCGCCATTTTGTTGTATGTGAAAACGCTGTCTTGGGTCCAGATAACTGGCAGGTCTGCTTGCTTTATTGTGTAGGCGCAGCTTGCATTGCGTAATATTATAAATTCGTCTGGTTCTGCAAGTCTAGCAACTGCTGTGTGGCTTCCTGCATCTGTTTCAAGACCTTCGATAATTAGATTGTGGCTTAATGTGACTGGCGTTGGCAATTCTTGTGTTTCGCCGTAAACAAATGCGCTGCCGCATGCGGGGTGCCAGGCTACATCTGTTGGGATGCCTGCTGTTATTTCAAAGTGAATTATTTTTATGCCAAAAT
>WRMM01000165.1 GCA_009777135.1 Candidatus Fibrimonadales bacterium | reverse complement strand
ACCTGCCATTTTAGGTTAAATTTCTTTATTTCAGAGTTACTTTCACAGTTTGCTTATGCGAACCGGAGGTAACAACTGCGAAGTAAACGCCCATTTTCTGGTCTTTCAAGTTAACCACGCTGTAACCGCTCGGAACTTTTTGGCTAAATACTTGTTTGCCGCTCACATCAAACAACTGCATGGTTGCTTCTCTTGCAGAGGAGATATGCAAGCTGCTAGTTTGAACTAAGACGTTTAAGCTTGCAATGGTTGAGCCGGAGATAACGGGACTACCTTGCTCAGCTGGTGGCAAAGAAGCTATAGGGCACTGAGCTTTGCTAGTAAGTTTATTATTGCAGTCAGCTTCTTGCGCATCATTTTCTATTTCAAAGCAACCACCTTCCAAGCAAGCGTATTGATTCTCTGGATTTGGGACACAGGTACCCCAATCGCAAAATCCTCTGGAAACTCTGTTAGGATCTTTACCTTCACCTGTCCATGTTCCACCTTCGCATTGTTTGCCTGCACCTACGCCTGTAGGAGGAACGTCTCTATATACTGAACCATCTGCTACGCAACCATCTCTATCTCCTGGTTGAATCGCCCAGCAACTTGTTTCCCATCTACAATATTCGACAAAAGGGGCATCGCAATTTGGCTGCGGTCTCCCATAGCCAGCAGAACATTCTTCCGCTGTTTGCGCATCGTTGTAAATACCACCATAGCCGTAACAGTCGGTTTCATTGTACCAGCAACAGCCAATGACGCCATCTACGCCTATATTGCAGTCAATGGCTGCCCATGCCTGCCCTACCAACATTGCAACTGCTAAAAGTGGCAATACTAAAATTTTTTTCATAAAAAACTCCTTTTTGAAGATGTTGATTATTAATATACATTATTTTTTTAAAAAAGGTCAAAAAAAAGTAATTCTTTGTAATTTTTTCAAAAAAAATGTGATTTCCATGTCATTTTTAGGTATTTTTGGGCTTAATCCTTTGGAGTTTTCTATATTGTTGTTGTTTGGAAAGAGGAGTATTTTTATGATAGTAAGCTATAAAAGCAAGTTGGCTGCAATGTGGGATAAATAGTATTATGCTACAGATTTTCAGATATTTGAAGTTTAGCCGCCCCATGTTCATGTGTCCGACGAAAATGATAACCAAAGTATTTTTGACCTGATGATAACAGACGGGATACTCGTTGATATTAAAGTCCGGCAGAAAGCTGGATACAAACCTTTGAGCGATAAAAGCCAAGGGATTGTCAAGACTTTTATCTATGCTTATTACGCTCAAATAATAACCAAATGGTTTGAATATTTTGTGCTTCGCAAGAGCATTAAACCAGAAACGATAAGAAAACTTGAAAATCTTACCGTAGATACGCAAAAACTGGTGAACGAAATGCAAGATTTAGGCAAACATTTTTATCCGACACCCAAAAAACAGGCAAGGTCAAAGAAGAAATGAACACAACAAAGGTGATAAGGCTTATTAACGCTACATGGCTTGGCGAATATAGAATAGAACTGCAATTCGATGACGATGTCGTTCGCCAAATTGATTTTGGCAAGTTTTTACATAACCATCCGCATCCTCAACATGATAAATACAGAAAACTAAGTAATTTCCGTAAGTTCAAAATAGAACGGAATAATATAGTTTGGGGAAAGCATTGGGACTTGGAATTTGATTTATGGAAACTCTATCAAGGAATAAGCCCTTAAAAACATGCAAAAGCCCTAACCCAGTAAGCTTCCTTAGTTGCTTTCAGTAACTTATTTTTTTGTAGTTTCAAAGTAATTTTTAAGACGAAAACAAGATTTTCTTGAAAAAAGTGTTTTTTAGGAGGAAAAATGCGTTATAGCATAAGTAAGCGAAACAAGTCGCATGGATCGGATGTTTGGTATGGCGGGGAGTTTAACCCGCAAACAGGCAAAACCAAGTGGAAATCCCTATACACCAATAAAAAAAGCGAAGCAGTATCTTGGCGAGACAAAATGAATGCAAGCCGTTTTCTGCCGCCAGAACCAAAAATACCCATTGTATCGCTCGAAGATGCCGTAGAAGCTTTTCTCCTTGATGTGGAAAATGTACGCAAATGCGTTGCCGGAACAGTGGAATTGTATAGCCACTACCTTAGGCAATTCAAAACATTCTGCAACCGCAACGAAATAACAAATGTGCATGAAATAACCCAAGCCTTATGCGCAGGGTTTGCGCAAGAATCATTCGCCAAACTTTCTGCGCAAACAACAAAAAACAGAGTGATACTGTTTCGCCACTTCTTCTCATGGGCTTTTGAACATTACGATATCTCAGGGAAAAATCCTTTCAAAAAAATAGTAGTAATAAAGCCAAAGCCTGTGCCAAGAAATTTCTGGACGCTGGAAGAATGCGAAAAAATAATAGCAGCAGAGCCAAATGCCGAATGCAAATGCTGGTTTGCGCTAATGGCCTTCGCAGGCCTGCGGCGCGAAGAAGCAAGGCACCTGAAAATGGAAAACTTCTCAGCAGGAAAAATATCCCTAATCGGCAAAGGCAAAAAAGCAGCAACCCTGCCAATATCCACACGCCTGCAAACCCATTTAGATAAATATCTGGCAATCCGCGGACCCGAACCAGGGGCGCTGTTCCCATGGCTTTCAAACCTTGTCAAAGCTAAAGAATTTCTAATAAAAAACGCTGTGGAAAATTCCGGAATAAAAAACTCCGGCATAGCGCACTTTCACCGCTTTCGCCACAGCTTCGCAAGCAACTTGCTGAGAATGGGCCGCAGCATAAAAGCTGTGCAGATATTGATGCGCCACGAAAGCGTGACCTTAACTTTGAATACCTACGGGCATTTGCTGCCAAATGACTTGGAACAGGCAGCGGAAATGTAGGGAATACGCACCATTTACACATAAAAATTTGCCTGCATTGATTTTTTTGAAAATTGCATTTTAAATGGATTTAAGAGCAAAATAGAAAAAATCAAGGAAAAATGGAATTTGGGAGGCTAATGTATATTAATAGGAACTTTTAAAAGAGGAGTTTTTTTATGAAAAAAGTTTTTTTAGTGGCGGTGTTTGCGGTGGGAGCACTAGTAGGGACGGCGTGGGCGCAAACGATGTGCTTGTTCCCCAGCGGTGATTGTTGGCCATATTCATCGGCTACCCAGTGTAATTCTGACTGGGGGTGGGTGTTTAATGGAGGAACAGAGGGAACAGAAACTTTTTGTGCGGGCGGTACATGCGTTCCGGGCTCCACAACTAATCGGAACTGCAATGAAGTGCCGACAGGTATACTTCCAATATTAGGTTGCTGCCTGTGGGCTTCGAGCGGATCGTATGACAATGTGCGTTTAGCCCAAGGAGCTTCTGATTGTAACGGCGGTCTAAATACTTGGTGGCAAGGTATTGAGTGTGGCCCTGCAGGACTAGACGATCAACTCACTCGCCCAAATGCGACTCCAACTTTCGATGGAAGTGGTCAAGCCATCCTCGGATACTGCAAATGGCCTGTTAATGATGACGGATCTCCGAACACCGCTGGCGATTGCTGGCCAGTGACGACTTCCGGTGAAGCAGCTGATTGCGAATCTGGCGAAGGAGAATGGTGGCCAGGCAATAATTGGACTATTGGAAGCCAAACAGGCGCTTGCCCGACAGGCCCCAGCCCCATTGTCTCTGGTTCAACTGTAGCAAATCTGAACATCCTAGTTCAAACCGGCAGCTTGCATATCTCCTCCGCAAGAGAAGCAACCATGCAATTGTTTGACATGAGCGGCAAGCAAGTATTTAGCCAAAAAGTTCCGAGCGGTTACAGCGTGGTTAACTTAAAAGACCAGAAGATGGGTGTTTACTTTGCTGTTGTAACTTCCGGTTCGCATAAGCAGACTGTGAAAGTAACTTTGAAGTAAAAATCTCAAAAAAAAGTTTAATGCAAACACTTTCTCTCTTGACGGAGAGGGGTGTTTTTTCTATATTTGCCATTGGAGGAATATTTTATGGATAGCGCTGAATTTGACAGAAGAATGGCTGCGATAATGGAGAGCTTTGAAAGAAGCAGGATAGCTGATGAACGTAACAAGGCCGAGTACGAACATCGCCTAGTTGAATACGAACGTCGTCAAGTTGAGTACGAGTGTCGCCAAGTTGAGTATGAGCATCGCCAAGTTGAGTATGAGCATCGCCAAGTTGAGTACGAGCGTCGCCAAGTTGAATTAGACCGCATAATGGCTGAAACTAACAAGGCAATGGCTGAAGCTAACAAGGCAATAGCCGAAGCTGGCAAGGAAATAAAAGAGATGTCTAAGCGAATGGGTGGCATAAGCGAAAATATTGGCCATCACGCTGAGCAATTCTTTCAAAACGTATTTGAGAAAAAGCTGGAATTTGGCGGCATTAAATATGATGAAATGATTCGCAATTTGCGTTACAAAGGCAGGAATGATGAGATTGAATTTGATATTGTTCTTGTAAATGGCGACAGCATTGCTATAATTGAGGTAAAAAACAGGATACATCCTAATTTTGTGAAAGAATTAGCCGAGGAAAGAATGGGGATATTCAGAAAGTATTTCCGCGACTTTGATGGCTACAGCGCTTACCTTGGCATAGCGGGTTTTTCTTTCAGCGAATTTGTTATTGAAGAGGCAAGCCGATATGGCGTTGGCGTAATCAGGCAGGTTGGCGATTCCATGGAAATGGATGCAGGGAAGCTAAAGGCTTATTAGTAGAATTTTTCTATATTTTCTTAGAGGTTTTTATGTCAAATCTAGCGCAAATAGATAAAATAGTAGAACAGGTCGCTACGCTGGAAGCGAGTGATAAGATAATTTTGTTTTACAAGATACAAGATTTAGTTGTCGCTTTACCGGAGGAAAGAAATGAAAATATTACTATGAAATCTGCTTTTGGATTGTGGAAGAATAGAGACATAAACGAAAAAGAATTGAGGAAAAAAGCGTGGAAACAAGAATAAATTACTTGTTAGATACTTGTATTTTAATTGATTTTTTAAGAGGAAACAAAAGCATTTACGATATTATTGTTGATAATGAAAATGTAAAATTGTCAATGTCCACGATAACTGTTATGGAGCTAGTAGTTGGAGCTTTCAATAAAAAAGAGATTTTATATATACAAAAGGCTTTTAGTAAAATAAATACCATTTATATAAATGAGGAAATATCAAAACTTGGTCAGGAACTTTTGATAAAATACAATAAAAGCCATAATTTGGTTATTGACGATGCTTTGATAGCAGCAACTGCGCTTGCAACAGGGCTAGAGTTAATGACTTACAATAAAGTGGATTTTCAGTATATTCCAAATATTAAATTATATCAGTTTTAAATTTTTCAAAAAAAAAACGACAGGCTAACCGCCTGCCGCCATAGCTTAGGTTTCTTTTACTTCAAAGTGACTTTCACAGT
>WRMM01000164.1 GCA_009777135.1 Candidatus Fibrimonadales bacterium | reverse complement strand
AAGATGACGTAGCCTATCAAGAATGTGTCAATGTAAGGGGCATGGGGTTTTATTGGGCGTGTATCAGGCTTCTGTTTGCGGTGCTTGAATGGGGCTAGCCTCACGGCTAGCATCACATGAGTGAGCATTCCCAGCAGGAACGGAGTGCCTTGTGCGGAATATCGTGGCGGAAGTTTATATATTCCGCTTCTATGCAAATAGTCTTTACAAGAAATTGTAAGGATGTTGCGTTCATTTGCGTTGTCTTTTACGCAATATCAAAAATACGTTTTAAGCTGTAATCTATTTGTGAAATAAGGTATTTGGGCAACATTGAAACAAATTCCGTTAAATACGTTTTGTCTAATGTTATTATTTGTGAAACATTTATAACAGAAGATTTTTCAAGCTTGGATACGCTCTTTTCCAGCGTAATATTAAAAGGAGCATTTGCTAAGTTTTACCACTCGTTGCTTAAGATTGAATTTTGGGCGTATTCAATGTTTTCGTCCAGTTTGGAATTTGCTTCGGCGTAAACGTTATTCAATGAATTTAAAATCGCATCTGCTTTGTGAGTTTTAACGAACTCCTTTATAGCTATTATATAAACGGTTTCAGCAGGAATTTCCAAACGCTTTGCTATTTGCTCAACGTCTTTGGAAATTTCCGCTTCAATAAAAAGTGACTTCTCCATATTGGAGAATATACAAAATAAAAAAAGCAAGCCCCCTGCGGGGCTTGCTTTTGCATTTGTTGCGTTACCTAACCACGATGCGTTTCGTTTGCTTTCCTTGCTTTTCGATATATACGCCCGGTGTTGTGGGTTTGATTGTGCCTAGCGGTTCGCCTTTGAGGTTGTAGTATATTGTCTGAACCCCGATGACCCCGATTATAGGATTTGCCCGATTTTGAATTGGGGTGTTGCCATCGCTGCTGCTACTGCTCGGCGTATCTTCGTTTGAACTGCTGCTGGATGTGCCGTCATTGCTGCTTGATGAAGATTGCGTTTCTTCGCTAGATGATGAACCATCGCCGCTACCATTGGACGAAGATGAACCGTCGCCACCGCCACTTGAGGAAGAACCGTCGCTGCCGCCGCTGGAGGAGGAGTTGATTTCGGCGAATGTTGCGGAAATTGTTGTGCTTGCGTCTAGCTTGAAGTGCCGCACGGCTTCCGTGTTGTTGTCCCACCATTTTACGAAAACGTAGGTGGCATCTGCTGGCGTGGCTTCTAAAATTAGCGTTGTGCCAGCCGGAAGCTGCATTCCTGAATATACCTGAATGCCATAAGGGTAGGTGTAAATCTCTACGTTGCCATTGGCAATCTCGCCGATTGTAACGGTGAACATATCAGGAGTGCTTTCGCCATCCTCTTCAATGATAATGGAATAGCTATATTCAGGCTGAAAATCGCCTGTGCCAAAGAGCAAAATATGCGCTTTGCCATTGAAATTGCCAGGCACCTCAAGTTCTGAATGATTGCCGCTTTTTGAATATTGGTCTATAAAATCAAAACCGCCTTCTTCATTCTCGCGCAGAATATAAAAGCCTGCATATAAGTAGTCTTCTTTATCTGGTTCAAATGTGGCTGTGACTTTGTAGCTTTTGCTTGGGGCACCTTGGAAAACGAAACCTTCGCCGAGGGTAATTCCGGGTTCGTGACTACCGTCATAGGAACAATGAGGAGAAGAAATGCAATAAGCAATAGAGGGGTCAACTATCGGTTTTAATTCGCCGGTTTTCTCTTCGTCAAGCCC
The DNA here is from genome assembly GCA_009777135.1 of Candidatus Fibrimonadales bacterium. Classification (GTDB taxonomy): domain Bacteria; phylum Fibrobacterota; class Fibrobacteria; order Fibrobacterales; family Fibrobacteraceae; genus Fibrimonas. Next base: position 3,680 of record WRMM01000164.1, on the reverse strand, counting down.
AATATTTTGGTAAAGCTCGGCTTGGGTATAATCGAGTAAGTCTGTTTCCTCTATTTTAATGCTGTACTCGTAGTCGCTTTGGGCGAAGCTGTATAGCAATAACTTTAAATACTCGGTTGCTGGTGCTCTTAAAGAGCCCGTTACTCTTAAACTATTTCCTGTAGCTCTTCCGCCAATCGCTCTAACTATGTCATTTTGATAATTTCCGCTTAATTCTCCGGATTCGAGAATAAGAAGCCCCATTTGCTTGTCCTCGCCATCAAAAACAAAATCTTGCTCGGATTCAAAAGTCACGGTAAATTTGTATCCTTTGCCTTCTTTTGCTTCAAAGCTGAAATCTTTTCCGGTTAGCAAATATGACACATATATATACTTATCGGTGCTAGCGTCTATTTCTCCAGGAACTATTGTGCCATCGGTAGGAATAACAATATCGTAATCAAGCTCGTTGTAGAAAACATCGTCTATTTCTTCCAGAGTAAGGGTGTAGCTAAAATTATTTCCTTCACTGTCAAACAGCAGAACTTTCACCCAGCTGGTTGCATTCGGCGTGTAATAAACGGTTGCTGTGAATTCCGGCAAATAATTTCCATCGTAATCATAGCCTCTTTCTTCGAACACACCTAGCACATCATCGTAATTGCCTTGCAAATTTTCTCTTAAAAGATAAATGCCGGCATATACTTCTTCTCTAATTGGCTGTGATGCAACTTCAAATTTTGCGGAGAGCTTGTATTTTTTGCCTGCTGTTGCCTGGAAGCTGTAATCCTGAGCGGAAATAATGCGAGCAGATGAACCGCCGCCATAGCGAGAAGGGGTGGTCGTTGCTATGGAAAGAGTTCCGAGAACAGATTCGTTAAGCTCAAGTTTTTCTGAATAGGCAAGAGTGGCATAAGAAGTAATTTCTTCTATGTTTAAAGTGTATTCCAATTCTCCGTCCGTGCTGTACAATAAAATATATACATCGGTATCTGTGGATGGGCTGTAAAGACTAGCGTTGCTAGCAGTAAACGCTTTCCCATTGCCGCCGCATCCGCCTCCACTTAAATCCCAATCAATAATATCGTCGTAATCGCCTTGCAGACTTTTTAACAAATCAAACCCGCCGCATGTATAATTTTGCGATTCGTAAACAACAGAGAATCTATACGTTTTGCCTGCCTTTGCTTCAAACTTGTGCCCAGCTGCGAGAACGTTGCCACCACTCAAATTCAAAACCGCTTTGTCAAGCGTTCCTGTTGCGGAGTTGTCTGTTACAGGAGCGTAAACAAGCTTGGTATAAGAAATAATTTCTTCCACGCTAAGAGCGTATTCCAATTCATCTTCATTATCATTGTATAATAAAATGGATACCGGACCGTTTTGGGTTGCGTTGTAAATATGTGAAACGGTAAATTCATCGTCGCTGGAATAGTTGCAACTTTGATAGTACTCGTAAATAAAATCTAAGAGCCTAAATCCAGCGCAGACATAACTGCCTTTGTAAGTAACGGCAATTCTATATGTGTTGCCAGCATCTACCACAAACTTGTGCCCAGCCGCAGAAATGTTATTGCCATTATGGCCAATCACGTCGCTTTGAAGTTTTCCGGAAGCCTTGCCTTCAACAAGTTCTGCGTAAGTCAAATCTTTGTAATCAACTATATTTATTTCGTTCACGGTTAGGGTGTAATTTAGGTCTCTTCCATAATTATCATATAAGAAAATACGCACCGGATTGCTGCTAGCGGCTTCATAATCAGTTTTTATGGTTAATGGCATGTAACCCCCATTATCATATTCACGATCTTCGTTGCCATCTAAAATATAAAAGCCGGCACTTATACTTATATAATAATAATCCTGCGATGAGTATTCCACAGAGATTTTGTATGTATTGCCTGGCGTTAAGGTAATTTCATAGCCTTTTCCGGAAACAAGATTGCCACCAGGACCAATCACATCGCTTAGAAGCTGTCCTTCTTTTGGATCGTCCAGATTGAATGACGAATAAGTTAGGTCTGCGTAATTGGTTGTTTCCACCAGCTCCACTTTTAAGGCGTAATTGAAATCAACTGGCTCAGAAGCTCTAGCAGTCAATAAAATATACACCGGTCCGCTTTCAGAAGCTTCGTGGATATGAGTTCCATAAAACGAGTTTTTAATCTCGTAGGTTTCCGTTAAGAAATAATAACCAGTGTTAAAAGAACTGGAAAAGCATGGTTCTTCAGACTTTTCATCGCAGGTGGATACCGTATTGACTGAGGGGGTGATTCTGTATGTTTTGCCCTCATCCAAAATAATTTGGTAACCTATTCCAGAAGCAACATTGCCATTAGGGTTCATTACATCGTTTTGAAGCTGTCCGCTTGCTTGGTAGCCGAGCTCAAGGCTTGAGTAAGTTAAATCTTTGTAATCGGTAACCTCCGCTTCTTCCACTTTCAAGGTGTATTCAAAATTAAATTGACCAGTCAGCAAAATACGCACGGGGCTTTCAGTGGCTGTGTAATAATCGGCAAAAGCAGAACTATAAAAATCTACAGCCTTTAATGCGTCTCCGTCAGAGCCTTTCGAATCGCCTTCAAAGCCTTGCAAATCGCCTCCTGTTAAAATATATAAGCTGCCGCTAGGCATAACATCATCTTCGCCCGATGATGGCAATGTATATGTCCCAGTGATTTTATATGTTTTTCCTACGTCCAAAGCAATTTCATAGCCATCTGCGGAGTTAACGCTACCAAAAACCAATATGTCGCTTTGGAGCGTTCCCTCGGCAAGCACTTCAAGGGGTTTGTAAGTTAGGTCTGTGTAACTGGTAGCATTGATTTCATTTATTTCTAAGGTGTAGTTTAGGTCCATCAATTCATCGCTGCCGCTGCCCATATAAGGACTGGCGTATAAAAAAATGCGTGCCGAACTTTCGCTGGCTTTATAATAGCCTGTTAAGTTAACACCATATAGGGCAGCGCAGGTAGCACCCGATTGTCCAGGATCTATAACATCGCTAGGGCCGCCTCGAAACGAGCCGCCTGTTAGCAATACAAAGCTTGCGTTATAGCACCCGCCTGGGAAACTTACTTTGATTTCGTAAGTTGTCCCTGGCGTTAAGCTAAGGCTGTATCCGCTGGCGCTAACCATAGCCCCATAATGATTGGTTACAACGCTGTGAAGCGATGCCTCGTCGGAGCCAGGGACAGAAAGGGGTGCGTAAGCAAGCCCTGTGTAGCTTTGGGCATGCAGCGCTGAGGTTAAACATAGAATTGCAGCGAAAAAGGCTGCTGCGATTCGGGGGAAATGTGCGTCATTACGCAGCTTTGGTAAATTAATAGGATTAATTTCCATTGTTTATATCTCCTGTAAGAGGTGAAATTTGTTGTCTGAATGTCTGAACCCCGATAGACCAACCTGCGGCTGTTCGCCAGCGAAATGCCGAGCGTATGGGCGTGTCCGATTTTCCCGATTTGCATAATTCGTTGCTTATTGTCTGAACCAGAATTTTCTGAATAAGTATACCTGCACATTTGGTGAAGCATTTGTAGATGGGCTTCTTGAACCTTGCAGGAATTAGAGAATTTAACAGAATTGAATTTTGGGTGTATTCTGTAAATTCTAAAAATTTTGGCCACACCAAGCGAAGCGACTGAACAGCCGCAGGCTGGTAATTCTGATTCTGACAATTTGCATTGGGTGAGCAAATCGGG
>WRMM01000163.1 GCA_009777135.1 Candidatus Fibrimonadales bacterium | reverse complement strand
GGCAACGCTGGTTATGTGCAAGGCGGCGTAATAAATGGTACCGGAAAAGCAGAATATATTCAAGGCGGTGTGATAAATGCTGCTGGGAGCGTTGGAAAGTTGCAAGGGGGCGTGATAAATGTAGGTGGGCATGTTGGGAGGCAAGTTGGAATAATAAATATTTCGGGAAAAAGCGATTATACCCCGATAGGTTTGATAAATATTGTTGGCAATGGCATTATAGACGCAACGCTTTACGCAGATGAAACATCCAAAGGCGGCATTACTTTGCATTTGGGAACGCCTTATCTTTATTCGCTTATTGAATATACTTCAAAGGACTGGGACAATGCTTGGCCCAAAACTTGGGGCTTGGGTTTGGGAACTCGCTTTGGAATGTGGAGCAACTTCTTTAATCTTGATTATTCCTTCTCAAGCGTTTTTGACGACAAAACAAATGGAGGGAAAAATTTTAGCGTTGGAGGAGATGATGGCAATTTTCTGCATAAAGTTCGCCTTGGCGGTGCATATAAATTGTTGCCAGGCATTGCGCTCACAAGCGGCATAACGTTCAACGTGCTCACCGAAGGCTTTGGAGATGACCTTTATCTTGAACCCAGCGGAGAATATCATTGGCACTGGACTTTTGGAGATAAGAAAGTTCGCCTGTGGCCTGGCTTGTATGCTGGAGTAACGGTGGGAAAGTTTTAATTGTATAGACAAGAGACATATAGAACTGCGTTGGTTGGGACATTTTTCTAAATTACCCCCAGAATGTTCGTGGATACATTTGTAAAAAAATATTTGTTGTCAAAAAATAAGCCTGTGGCTGAAATTTGGACGTTTATTGGTATTGCGCAGTTTTTTATATTTTTGCTTGTTTATTATACCCAAGTAAGCGAAATAACATCTTTAAGCCTTATACCAATAATTTGCGCAGCGTTTTTTTTTGGTGAATTGGCCGGGCTTCTCCTTGCTGTAGCAGTGGCTATGTGTTTTAGCCCGCTTTGGCTGGGCTTAAACGACTCTGCATGGTGGGCTTTCAGAGCTTTTAGCTTTGCTGCCGTTGGCCTTGCAGTAGGCAGTTTGAGCAATGCAGTGAAGAATCATTTGATTTTTAAAGAAAGCGCTCAAATGATAGATTTTTCAACTGGGCTGCCTAACAGGCAGGCTCTTTGCAAAAAATTGCTGGATCTGGCGGCAACCCACCCAAACGGACGCTTTGCGATGGTGGTAGTAACCATATCAAACAGCAAAACGCTAACCGAAACATTCGGGAATAATGTGACTAAAAGCATATTTAACCAGCTAAGCGACAGATGCATGGAATTGGCAGAAAAAATAAACGCAGAAATAGAAACATATTCCATAAGCCCAGACAAAGCGGCGTTTTTTTTAACTAGAAGCAAAGATGACAATCTAGAAGCAAAAGAAATATTTGAAGCCAACCTGATTAACATTGTTAAAAAGAATGTTTTGCACAATGGTTTTTTTCTTCACGCAGATTCTCATATTGGGCTTTATTATTTTTACGATTTCTCCGAAATAAATTCTGGCGAAATGCCGTTGCGATACGCCGAAACAGCCGCTGATGCAGCCTCCAAACAGATGAAAGACTTGGTTATCAGTTCTCCTGACCATATTCAAAACTCAAAAGCTACCGATATTTTGGCCGAGATAGACCTTGCCATAAGAAGCAGGTGGATGTTCTTGGTTTACCAGCCAAAGATAGACATGGCAACAGGAAAAATTTATTCGGTAGAGGCTTTGATAAGATGGAATCATCCAACCAGAGGTTTTGTGCCGCCAGGGCAGTTTATACCGCAAGCAGAGCAGAGCACTTTAATAGAGGATATCACCGACTTTGTTATAAGACAGGCTATTTTGCAGCTAAAGCTTTGGCAGCGCAGCGGAATTTATGTTAATATCGCAATTAACATCTCCATCTACAATCTGCTGCAGCCCAACTTTGTAACCAAGATTTTGGATTTGCTAAAAGAAAAAGATTTATCGCCGGAGCATTTGGAAATAGAAATCACCGAAGGCGCTTTGATTGCAGACTTTCAGCACGTTCTAGATGGCCTTAAACGCCTTCACGAAGCAAAAATCAAAATTGCTCTTGACGATTTTGGAACAGGATATTCTTCCTTCCAATACTTGCAAAAACTTCCCATAGACTACCTGAAAATAGACCAGTCTTTTGTTCGCAATTTAGGAGAAAACAGGGAGTCAAAGGAAATTGTAAAAGCCATAATAGACTTGGCTCACGCAATAGATGTAAAAACCATAGCCGAAGGCATAGAAACCGAAACCGACTATGAATATTTGAACAGCGTTAAATGCGACATGGGCCAAGGCTATTACATGTCAAAGCCGCTAACATCCAGCGCATTTGTTTTCTGGTATTCGCAGAATAATGGAGTGTTTAGCAACGTTGATTGACTCAAGTCTTGGGTATAGGGTTTGGGGTATAGGGTATGGGCGATGCAAAAACATGCCTTTCTTAGCAAATTTAAGCCGTTTTTTGTAAAATTCCCCAAACCCCAAACCCTATACCCTAAACCCAAGCGAATAAATCAGCGTTTACTATATTCCCTACCATGTTAGATGGCATTGTTGTAACTGGCACTTTTACGGATGATCCCTTTGCTATGGATGTGGCACAGTATTTGGGGCTGCGCGGCGATATTTCAGATGAGGTTTCTCTTAAAACTTATGCGAACAGCGAGTTTTGTCCTCGCTATATTTCCGATATTGAAGACCTTGAGCGAGTGGGTCGGTACTTGGAAGGCAAAGTGGTTATTATATGCTCCGTTTCGGTATCTACAAAGAGCAGGAACGATTGCGCAATGCGAACTATGATTTTGGCTAGAGCGGCGAAAGACAACGGAGCAAAAAAAGTAGTTTTGATTGAGCCGGATTTGTTTTACTCTGCGCAAGACAGAGGAGCATACCGCTTTGGCGACATTGAAAAAGACAGAGATATTTCAGATTTAAAAAAATTTGACGGACAGGCTTTTACATCTTTGCTCTATGCAAAATTATTAAAGGAAGCAGGCGTTGATACAGTTATAACCGTTCACAACCACTCGGTAAAAGTCGAGGTTCTTTTCAGAGATATTTTTGAAGGAAATTTTCACAATCTTATTCCGGCAGAAATATACGCCCATTACATTAAAACATCTGACTTTGTGCAAACAGGCAAAAATGGCGATAATTTGGTAATTGTTTCGCCTGATAAAGGAGCTGCGCCCTTTGGCCTTAGGGTGCGCGATTTGCTTGGCCTTAGCGATTGCAAGCGCGTGATTATGGACAAACAGCGCACCGGCGAACGCGAAGTGAGCATGGAGCTAAACCCTGCCAGCGATGTTGGCATTGATTATTTAAATGGCAAAGATGTTATTATTTTAGACGATATGGTTCGCACTGGTTCTACCATTGTTGAGTGCTGCGAGTTTTTGAGAGAAAAAGCAAACCCGCGCAGAGTCTGTTTTGGCGTAACGCATTTTTATTCAAGCCCGGAAGCGCGTGAAAAGCTGAACAGCCCATTTATAGACGAAATTATGACAACCAATTCTCTGCCCGATATTCTGAACCGCGACTGCCAAGGTCGTTTGCGCCGCAAAATGGTTGTGCTGAAGCTTGGGCAATGGATTGCCCGCTATGTTCTTCGCATGTTTGATATGGATTATAGCTACTTGAGCAAGCAATTTTACATGGTTGACATGTCTTCTAAAAATCCTCGCTGGCCACCACCCAGTTTTTTGAATTAACTAAATTACCCTTGAATATTAGAAATTGAACAAGGAGAAAACAATGTTTTGTCAAAATTGCGGAGCAAATGTGGATGAAAAAGCTGCGGTTTGCATAAAGTGCGGAGTAGCTATTGTTCCAACCGCCCCTCCAACCACTCAAACAGCAAGCAGCAATGCCAAGCCTATAGACCCAAAATACCAAAACATATCTGATAAAGATTGGACGGTAACTCTTATCCTTTCAATATTCCTTGGCGGATTTGGAGTGGACAGGTTTTATGCAGGTCAAATAGTAATGGGACTTTTGAAACTGATCCTCCCTCTGACTATTACCATTGTTACCTGCGGAGTTGGTTCAATAGCGTATGTCTGGTGGCTGATAGACATAATTCTCATTGTTACCGATAATTTCAAAGACGGCCAAGGCAGAGTAATCACTAACAAGAAAGTTTAGTTATTTATTTCTAGAATTGATTCTTCGGAAGCAGAATCAAGCTTGGCCATATAGAGTATGTAGCCATTCAAATCAGAAAGATAATATGTGGCTAAAATCATTCCTAGTAACCCACCATAAAAATACATCCAAATTGGTGGTAGTGTATAACTTTCTACGGAGGTACCATGTGCATCTTGATCTATTGCATAGCTTATCGCCTCCGATACAGTGATAGCACCTACAACTCCCATCCCAAATAATCCAGCCATGAATATTGAGGCAACCTCATCTCCAGAATATCTTTTTCCATTGGTTATTTTGACAGAATCAATGGAAGCGTAGTTTTCCAGAATTTTATTTTCAAGGCTTTCACAATCAGCCTTCTGTTTTTTTCCTGCAATATAAACATGTACCGTATTCCTTTTATCCGTATTACATAAACTATCAACAGCATCCAGAGTAATTGCATAATGATCGTAAGTTTCATTTTTTGCAACAGCATCTTTTGCAACAGGGTTTATCATCACATACCGATTCATTCCAGAAGGACCGGAAGAACCGCAAGAGCTTAATAGAATAGCAACTGCAGGCAAACATATTAGTTTTAAATAACAGATAGCCACTGCAAGCGAAATATAGACAATTTTGAATATCGCATAGTCAAAGCTGAACAGCCCAGGGCCAACGCATCTAAAATTTCGCCCCTACATCGTTGATTGTGGGCGGATTATTATTGCGTTTATCCCGAATATGACAAATAACGACACGGAAAATACCAAATGGCATGCCGGTAGGGGCAGCTCGCCGTGGCTGCCCCTGCGCAACGTGATTGTGAAAATATGCGCAACGTGATTGCTGCCACGCAATTGTGCGTATTCCGCAACGCTGGTGCGCATCATCGGGGCGAAAAATATTTCGCCTTTACGCAACGACATTGCGAAATATATGCAACACGTTCTGCATTATTCACAACGTAAATCCGCATCTCCGCAACATCATTGCGCACGGGCGTTGCAGGCAACGCCCCAACAATGCACACCCACGTTGCGAAAAACGCAGATTTGCGGGGCGAAATAGGGCGATCGGGCGGCGAAATTGGGCAGCCACGGCGAGCTGCCCCTACATCGTTGATTGTGGACGGATTATTATTGCGTTTATCCCGAATATGACGAATAACGATACGGAAAATCTTTCGCCCATCCGCAACACGGCAACGAACGTTTGCAACATCCCAATATCCACGGCAATGCC
>WRMM01000162.1 GCA_009777135.1 Candidatus Fibrimonadales bacterium | reverse complement strand
TAACTATCACTGTGCCATTAGCATTATTATAAATGGCAAAAGCATCGCTATTACCGCTAGTTCTTGCAAGCGTTGAACCGCTAGGGATAACTACTGTGGCAGGACCATCATTATAAACCAAAACTGCATGTGAAGTATTTCCGCTGGTAACAGTTACCAAGCCAGAACCTGTTTTGTAAAGAAGCCTGGCTCTGCCATCATTCCAATTGTCAGTATAGCTTATTCTGCTGTCTATGGAAACGCCATCTTCAATACGTATAATGCGATGGTCGTTGTAATTCGCGCTTATCGTACCTAAAATCCTAATATCACCCCAATTGGGATTGCCTGCAATATTTCTAAAAATTATAGCATCATTCGTCTGATTAGGAGGACTATAAGTTCCAAAATTTATAGAAACAGGATTGCTTTCTGCATTGTTTCTTATGTCATCAATTACCGATTGAATATTTCCTTGCGGTGATGTCCAGCTAGATGGAGCGCTTCTGGTTGCTGTAGTAGTATTGCCACTGCCAGAGATAGCATAAATATATACTGGATCAGCAAGATTGCTGCTCAGCTCCACAGAAAGGCCTTCGCTTTCTTGCGATTCAAAATACTGAGCATTTTCAATATAACGGCGATAAACAATATATTCAGTGCCAAAAGTTAAATCGCCGATATCACTGCCAAATATCCAATTTATTGAACCGCCAACTTCCGACCAGCCATATTGATAAACATCTAAATCCGGAGAATTTATACTTATACTAGCGTGCGTTGTTGTCACATCGCTCAATGCAAGCGCAGCAGGCGGTGCTCGAGGAGCCTTTGCCGTAGTTGCGCTTTGCCCAACGCTCGCAGGTGAAATCTCATTGTAAGTACCCTCTGCTATGCGTTGAAAGAAGTAGTAAACAGTGCCGGGCTCCAAGCCGGTAAATTCATTGCTTGTCTGCCAACCTGAAACCGGCTCAGAACTCATCGCATTTATTGCAAATTCATATACCGCGCCTGATGGTGGCGATGGCAACTCAGATACATCCAGAGCAACGCTTTCATACGTCACCGTACCGATTGCCGGAACTAACGGCGCAGCAATCAGCTGTTTGCCAACTGCGGCAGTAGCAGCGCTTACTGGGCCACCGGATTGATATTCAGAAACAACTTCAACTGTGATTATGGCGTTAAGGTCAGCTTCAACTACTTCATAGCTGCTTTGATCTTCTACTGTTTTTTCGCCTATTTTCCAAGTGTAAGTTAAATGACCAACAGGATAAGGATTTGATGAAACAAACTCCGCAGTAAGCGTGTTGCCTATGCGGGGCAAAGTATTGCTTATGTTTACCGTACCTGCAAAAGGAGCCGCAAACATTGTCACTGCTAATGACGGCGAGCTTACGTCCGATGGGTCTGTAGTTTCATCTCCAGCTATGCGGCTAAAGAAGTAGTAGGTTTGAAGAGGCTGCAAACCATCAAAAACTAACTCGCTCTGCCAAATATCAGAATCGGCTGCAGGAGCATTGGTTGTTAAACTCCACGCATATTGATAATTTTCGCCAAGTGAATTCAGAGTTACGGTATTGTGCGTATTCAAAGAGATTCCTGGCGTTGAAGGAGTGCCTAAGTTTATTGTTTTCAGCACAGGCCCAATCTGCTCGCTCACTTGCAAACCGCTTTTGCCATCTGCCCGAACTTCAACGGAAATTAAGCCGCCAAGGTCCTCAAGCTTTACCGTATAATTTTCGCTAGTGGCTCCATCTATATACGCATTATTCAGCTTCCACTGCCAAACGTTTAAGGTTACCCCTCCTTCTTCGGGAGTAAAATCCACGCTAAGATTATCGCCAATTCGCGGACTGGCGGCATAGCCAATTATAACTGCCGTGCCTTTAAGCAGATCTGCCGGTTCTTCGCCTATTCTTATCAATGTTCCTGTGCTTGCTGGCGTAAGCTCTGTATCGGAATTTTCTTGCACTCTTTGGAAAAAGTAGTAGTCAGCTGAGTAATCCAAACCTGGGAAATATGGGCTTAACTGCCAACCAGCTACAGGAGTTTCGTTGGCTGTATTTCTTGCATATTCATACACTCTTTCATCGCCTGTGTCACTAGGCACAGCCAAGGTCACGCTGTTATACTCTACCGTAGCGCCATTATCTGCATTTGCAGGCGCATCGGGTGCTGCGCCAAGTTTTTTTAGCACGGGGTTTGTTGCCGCGCTTGCAATGGGACCAGTTTGGTGATTGGACGTAATTGTGACCATGATTGCTTTGCCAAGGTCGTCAAGGGTTGGCTCATAATAATTTAAATTGCCACCAACTACGCTGCCGTCTGCTTTCCATTCATAGTTTAGCGTACCGCTATTATTGCCTTCTGCAAGCGATGCAACAAGCTGGCTCCCAATTCGCGGATTGATATTGTCAATGGCAGCCGTGCCTGTTAACGCAAGATACGGGACAACGTCTGTAAGAGAGCTCTCTTTTGCGCCTTCGTACCCAATTGCTCCAATTTCAACTGCTATTCTATAGCTTGCATCCTCATTTTCAGTAACAATATAAGTTTCATCAGTGCCTATATCATCATTTGCAACGCTGCCATCGGCATTGTATCTTTTCCAAGTATAGCTTAATCCTGTGGCAGGAGCATCAGTTCCCGTGAGCGAAGCTGTGAGCGTTTGGCCAACCAATACTGACCCGCTGATAACTGCTTCTACCCCGCTTGCAAAGGGACGTAGCTGGACAACGTTTGTAACGGCATCAACCGATCCGGTGAACAGAGGATTAGTTGCGCTGATTATAACTTTGATTGTTGAGCCTACATCGCTAGCACCTACCGTATAGGTTGAAATGGCAACACCCGTTGATACGCAATTCGCCTCTGTCGCATCACACTTTTCCCAATTATAGGTAAAAGGACCTTCGCTATTAGAGCCAGTAATATTCGCTGTCAGTTCATCGTAAACAAGAGGATTATCGAAAGAGCCAGTGGCTCCGGTGATAATGGGAGTACCGGAGAGGGGTTGTTCAGCCGCACAAGCGGGTTTAGCGCCTAAGGTAACGTTTCTGCCATAATCCGTCATATTATTAGGATGGTATATATAATAACCACCATCTATTAAAGATACTGAATTTTGGCAACCATAACAATTACCACTTATTTGTGTTCCATTTAAAGACCAACCACCACTAGCTGTGTTAATATGATCTATTCCTGTAATATAATAGCAACCCGCAGGAACAGGGCTAGAAGGATATTGATTCCAATTTATTTGATCCAAGCTAGTGACACCTGGGCATACAGTTGATAATTGACTGGATACTTCACACTGCGCCTGTACCCAAGTTGCTGTGAAAAACAAAACCGTGAGCAGGCTTGTAAAAAAAACAAATTTAGCCCTAGAAGTCATAGCGACACCTCCTGAAAAAAAACTGTGCCCAAAATACCAAGCATATTAACGAGTAATATACATTATTTTCCGAACTTTGACACAAAAATAACATTTTTTTGAAAAAAAAATAAAAAAATACCTTTCAAAGAGCATAAATAACTGAATATTTGAGCAGTATTCGGTTCACAGCAACCTATTCCACAGCACGAATTTAAAAATTTCTATCTTCCGTGCATGCCCGCAAATTACCGCCAGCTGAACAATGCCCTTGCAAGCGCAATACGAGAAGTATTTTCTTACATTTCCCGATTCAAAGGGCAGCTCTTTATATTAAAAATAGAAGACTCGCTCTTGGAGCAGCCGGCATTCCCCGTGCTAATAAGAGACATTGCTCAGTTGCACAATGTTGGCATAAAAATTGTGATTGTGCCGGGCACCAGAACAAGCATAGACCGCCAACTCAACGCATACGGACTGAAATCCAGCTTCAAAAACGGGATTCGGCTAACCTCAGAAGAAGCATTGCCGCTTGTGGAGCAAGCCTCGCTCGGAGCGGCGCAGCGCGTGCTTTCGCATTTAACGGCAAACGGAATCAACGGCATTCAAGGGAACTGGGTGCAGGCACGTAGCCTTGGCATTGCAGATGGCACAGATTATATGCGCACAGGCAAAATTGAACGCATTGAGCGCGGAATTATAGAAAAGCTTTTGCAAGAAGGCTTTATCCCCATTTTGCCGCCCATAGGCTGGAACAAGCTAGGGCACGCATATAACATTTCAAGCACAGAGCTTGCAACGGAACTTTGCCGATATTTGCCAGTGGGAAAATTATTTTTTATAGGCGAAGAAAGCGGAATAAAAACCGAAGGGCTTATCCGCGGCAAACTCACAAAAAAACTTGAACTCTCAGATCACGGTCTGATTTCCGCTGTGGACATTGACCAAGCCACGGAAATTCTTAAAACAAATCATCAGCTCCCCTTTGCGCAGCGGGAATATCTGGAAAATTCAATCAGAGCCTGCCGCAACGGGGTAAAACGAGTTCATTTGTTATGCGGAATCACGCAGGGAAACATTCTGCAAGAGGTGTTTTCCAGCCGCGGCAACGGAACAATGGTTTATGCGAATGAGTATTGGAATCTGCGCCCGGCAGCCATTGATGATATACCAGACATGCTCCGCATTATGCAGACTTATGTTGAACGCAAGCTTTTGATTTCCAGAAGCCAAGAAGATATTGAAGCGAAACTCGGCGACTATGTGGTTTACGCTGTGGATAACGCTATTCACGGCTGCGGCGCGCTGCATGCTTTTGAAAAAAACAGCTATGAAGTTGCGGCTATTGCCGTAGGCACAAACTACAAAGATGCCGGCATAGGCGAAGCAGTTGTTAATTTTTTGATAGAAAAAGCAAAAAAGCAAAAAGCAAAAAAACTTTTTCTCCTAACAACCCAAGCCTCCGACTGGTTCTACACTCTGGGCTTCAAAGACGGCACGGTGAACGATTTGCCAAAATCAAAAAGAGAAAAATACAACCAAAACCGAAATTCAAAGGTTATGGTAATGGGTATGTAATGGCTCCAAGCGGAATTTTATAAATTACCGCTAACATAGGAGAATTTAACATGGTTAAGAAAATTGGTATTGCAGCAGGAGTAATAGTTATTCTCGCAAGTATGTTTATCGCAGGTATGATTTTTGGAACAGCACTTTTATTTTCTGGAACTTAATGTTTTCTCGGATAACCTGCTTCTTCAAAATTTTGTAGATTAACCAAAAAAAGGAGAAAAACATGGTTAAGAAAATAGGTATCGCATTAGCTGGAATAGCTTTAGTTTTTGTAATAGCTACAATTACATTTCTTGTCGTTGGCGGGTGTATAATGGATAGTGTTCTTTAGAACCTATCGCCAAGAGCTTTGAATCTATCAGAAACGAAGCTCCTTAAATAGTCCTGTAAAAGAAATACATAACTATTGGAAATACAAAAATAGCTACGCCTAGCAAGATGTCTCTGTTTATTTTACTCATAACCTATCTCCTATTTGCAGTTAATTTAGAA
>WRMM01000161.1 GCA_009777135.1 Candidatus Fibrimonadales bacterium | reverse complement strand
TTGCTTTTGACAGCAAAGGAGTTTTATGGACAGTTTCTTCATCTAAAATTTTTTATTTGGATAAAAACACTGATGAATGGAAAGAACCAGATTATATTCGCGGTTTTAGCGGCAGCATAATTTCTGGTTTGGAAACGGATGCGCAAAATGGATTGTGGATAAGCACTCTTGGCGATGGCGCCTATTCATTTTCGCAAAAAAACACACCGGATAGTTTAATAGCAAAACAATATAAGATTAAAGACGGGCTTTTGAACGAACTTGTTTATGGCCTTGCAATAGACACCATAAGAGGCAAAGTCTTTTTTGCTCACGATTTAGGGATTAGCGTTTTTTCCACAGCGCTTGTTCGTAGCGCTTCTGGCTATATGCAAAAAGATGCGCCCAAGCCCATAGCCTATCCCAATCCATTTCGCCCTGGTTTGCACAGGCACGTGAAAATAGATTATATAAGCGATAAATCTTCCGTATATATTTTAGATTCTTCTGGCAAACGAGTGCGGCTTTTCCGTGGACAAGATTTGCGAGGCGGCGCAGTTACTTGGGACGGAACAAACGAAAGCGGCAGGCTAGTAGCTCCGGGCTTGTATCATTACGTAGCCTCAGACGGAAAAAGCACGGCAAAGGGGAAAATCATTGTTGAAAGGTAGTGTTTATCACACAGCTACGTCTGCTTTTATCGCGGGCCAGGGGTTGTAGTTTTCTAAAATAAAATCTTCAAATTTAAAATCAAAGAGGTTTTTTATTTCTGAGTTGATTTTCAATTTGGGCAAGGGTTTGGGTTCTCTTGAGAGTTGCAGCTCGGCTTGCTCCAAGTGATTTTTGTATAGGTGCAAATCTCCGAATGTGTGCACATATTCGCCAGGTTCGTAGCCAAGCACTTGGCAAAGCATCAAGGTTAGCAGGGAATAGCTTGCAATGTTAAAAGGAACGCCCAAAAATATATCTGCGGAGCGTTGGTAAAGCTGGCAGCTAAGTTTGTTGTTTGCAACGTAAAATTGAAAGAGGCAGTGGCATGGAGGCAAAGCCATTTTATCTATTTCGCCAACATTCCAAGCGCATACTATATGGCGGCGGCTATCTGGATTATTTTTCAAAGAATTAAGCAACTCGGAAATTTGGTCTATTTTTTTTCCGCTTGCGCTTTGCCAGCTGCGCCACTGCGCGCCGTACACAGGTCCCAAATCGCCGTTTTCATCTTGCCATTCATCCCAAATGCCAACGTTGTGGTCTTTCAGAAACTTTGTGTTGGTATCGCCTCGCAAAAACCAAAGCAATTCAACAGCAACGCCTTTCCAATAGATTTTTTTCGTTGTAACAAGCGGGAATCCTTCGCTCAAATCAAAGCGAATTTGCCGCCCGAAAACGCTCCAAGTGCCCGTGCCGGTGCGGTCGCTTTTTTCAACGCCGTTTTCTTTTACTTCTTTGAGCAAGTCCAAATAGCTTTGCATTTACTTCACAGCGCTAGCTGAACCCAAAACGTTTTTGTTCTTGCCTGCATACATCTTTTTTAGTTCGTCGCGCGCTGGGCCAAGATATTTGCGTGGGTCAAACTCATCGGGAACTTCAGCGAATACTTTGCGAATAAGTGCGGTCATTGCCAAACGTCCATCGGAATCAATGTTGATTTTGCAAACAGCGCTCTTTGCCGCTCTGCGCAACTGCTCTTCTGGAATGCCAACGGAATTGGGAATTTTGCCACCGAATTTTTCAATGAGTTCAACATATTCGTGCGGAACTGAAGATGCGCCGTGCAGAACAATCGGAAAGCCGGGCAGTCTTTTTTCAATTTCTTCCAAAATATCAAAGCGGAGCGGAGGCGGAATCAAAACGCCATCTGGGCTGCGGGTGCACTGCTCGGGTTTGAATTTAGCGCGGCCATGGCTTGTGCCAATGGAGATAGCAAGGGAATCAACGCCTGTTTTGCTAACAAAATCCTGAACTTCTTCGGGCTGCGTATATGTGGAATGCTCTGCTACAACGTCATCTTCCACGCCAGCCAGCACGCCTAGCTCGCCTTCAACGGTAACATCGTGCGCATGTGCGTATTCAACAACTTTTTTGGTTAATTCAACATTTTTTTCATAAGGGTGATGGCTGCCGTCTATCATAACGGAGCTAAAGCCGGTATCTATGCAGTCTTTGCAGAGTTCAAAGGTATCTCCGTGGTCAAGGTGCAAAGCGATTGGAATGCTGCAGCCAAGTTCCTTGGCATATTCCACAGCGCCTTTTGCCATGTTTTTCAGCAAGTTCTGGTTTGCGTATTTGCGCGCGCCGCTTGAAACCTGCAAAATAACTGGGCTTTTGGTTTCCACGCAAGCCTGTATTATAGCCTGCATTTGTTCCAAATTGTTGAAGTTGTATGCCGGAACTGCATAGCCGTTTTTTATAGCGTCAGCGAACATAGCCTTTGTATTCACAAGGCCAAGTTCTTTATATGATATTGCCATAGAGACCTCTTTTAAGTGTTTTGAGGGAATATAGTAATCGCTGATTAAGTCGTTTTGGGTTTGGGGTATGGGGTATGGGGTATAGGGTATGGGGAATTTTACAAAAAACGACTTAAATTCGCTAAAAAGGGCATGTTTTAGCATTGCCCATACCCCAAACCCTATACCCCATACCCAAGCATTGAGTTAATCAGTGCTCACTATAGAAAAAACTTATATCAGCAATATCTTAGACAGCGCAAATCCGCCTATCAAAATTGAAGTCATGCTGAACACCACGGTTGCTTTTGTGCTTTTGCCAACGCCTTCTGCGCCGTTTATAGTGTAGTAGCCAAAATAGCAGGCATAACCCGAAATAAAATATCCAAATAAACTTGCTTTTATCAAGCCAACCATAAAATCCCAGTCTTTATAGCTTAAACGAACCCCAGAAAAAAACATGTGAAAACTAACGTCTTTATATAAATAAGCAACCACATATCCGCCCAAAAGACCAACAAAAATACTCAAAATTGTTAGAATGGGAAGCATTATAATAGCAGCGGTGATGCGAGGAACAATCAAGAATTTATATGGGTTCATTCCCAAAACATTATAGGCATCCAACTGTTCCGTTACAGCCATTGTGCCAAGCTCGGAACACATAGAAGCACCCACGCGCCCGGCTAAAACCATAGCGGTTAAAATTGGAGCAAGCTCTGTCATAACTGATTTTCCCACAGCCATTCCAACGTATGTCAAAGGAATCATGTCTGCGAATTGGTAGGTTAATTGCCAGCTCATTATGCTGCCTGTGAAAATAGAAGTTGTGGCCACCAGCGGAATGCTGGTTATGCCTATGCGGTGCATTTGCTCAACGGTTAGGTGATGGCATTGCACAGCGGCAAAAACATTTCTTAGCGATTCCAGAATAAACATAAAATAGCGGAGCGTTCTTCCAAACCCGCGTCGCACAAATCTGCCAAGCGGCTCAATTATTATGGAATTGCTCGCCATTATTTTTTCACTTTGCTTTTGTAAAGCGAGTCGCTGCGCAGATATTTCAATGCCTCCGCAAGCTGAACATCTTCTCTGAGCATCCATGCAATGCGCGCTTCATCGCCTTGCGCGGCGGCTATCAACTCTCTTTTAATTGCATTCAAACTATAATTTTTAATCTCAATAGCTTGAGTCTCGTTTCTTTTTACAAGAGCAGTGCGCATATTTGCAATTTCAATCGCAAGCAAGGAATCTTTCAAAACTTTTGAAGTGTCGCCAAAAATAACATTTTGCTCTCTTATCAAAACTTCTTCCAATTCATCTGTTTTTATCTGAGCTGGGCTTTTTATTTTTGCAAAATTGGTGTCTGCTTCGTAAAAAGTTTTAAAAGATGTGAACACGGTATCTGGAATTTGCCAGGTGGAATCTATTTTTGAAGCTGCATCTCCAAGCTGGGAACCGTATTTAATGGCAAAGCGAAAGTAGAGAGACATCCTCTCCTTAACTTGGGCAATCCAAGGGACAGCTTTCAGTTCTATATCAACATCTGGAGTTATGCCGCCATCGCCATACATTTTTCTTCCGCCTGCTGTGTAGAAAATATCGCGCGCAGCAGTATCTTTTGCAACGGTGTCTGCGGGGGCAGAGTCTTCGGTTTCTGTATTGGCGCTGCGTGAGTGCCCTTTTATTCCCATTTCCGGTTTGTTGATGCATCTGCCAAATGGCAAGTAATAAAAAGCCGTGGTAATTTTTGGAGCACTTCCGTCGCTGTTTTGCTGAAAAACTGTTTGAACGCTTCCCTTGCCAAATGTTTGCTTGCCTACCACTATTGCCCTGTCATGGTCTTGCAAATATCCAGAAACAATTTCCGCAGCGCTTGCCGTTCCTTGATTTACAAGCACGGCAATTGGAATATCATTGCCTATAATGCCGTTTCTTTTTGCTCTGTATTCAACATTTATATTATGGTCGCGCCTGTTGTCTCTTGCGCTTACTATGAGGTCTCCTTTTTTTGAAAATAATTCGCTGACCTCTACGGCTTGGTTCAAAAGCCCGCCGGGGTTGGTGCGCAAATCCAATATCAGTTTTTTCATGCCTTGTTTTTTCAGTTTGCTGATAGACTCTTCCAGCTCGCTAGCTGTTTTTTGGCTAAAGGTAATCAGCTGTATGTAGCCTATGTCTTTGTCTAGCATTTCTGCAAATGCAACTGCGTGAATCACAATTTTTGCCCTTGTGATGGTTACATCAAACGGCGCTACCATTCCCTCGCGCGCTATTGTGACCGTGACATCGGTTCCGATTTTTCCGCGCAGTTTGCTAACGGCTTCGTCCACGTTCCAATCTTTTGTAGGTTTGCCGTCAATCTGGGTTATTCTGTCGCCTGCCTTTATGCCAAGCCTGTATGCGGGAGTTCCTACCATTGGAGAAACCACTGTGAGCATATTGCCTCTAATGCCTATGGTAATGCCTATTCCGCCAAATTCACCCTCCGTTGCAAGCTTTAGGTTTTCGTTGGCTTCTGGGTTCATGAGCGTAGTATTGGGGTCTAGCACGGAGCGTATTCCGCTTATGGCGGCTTCTGTTATTTCCTTTGGATCTACTTCTTCAACGTATCTCCGGTTTATTTCGGAAAGAAACTTGTTCAGTCGTGAAACTTCTTCGTAAAAGTCGCTTGAGCCTTTAGCAGCAGCAGATGGTTTTCCGCAGGCAGTGAATATGGCAAAGAAAACGAATATAAAAAACAGCGAAAGTTTGATAGATTTCATAGATAATGAATATAGTAAATACTATTAACTCCGCTGGGACAAGGAACATTAAGTTTTACTTAATCAGCATTACTATAGTTAGAAGTAGGATGCCACCACCGTCAACCCGCATACATCCGCATTTTCCGTTTCTCTTTCAAAAAGAGTCCAAAAGTCGGGTTGCCAGCCGTAAATGTCTTGGGTTAAGGCTTCCCCTAAGGCAATTTCGGCATATTCGCATTCGCGCCAGTCAAAAT
>WRMM01000160.1 GCA_009777135.1 Candidatus Fibrimonadales bacterium | reverse complement strand
GGCAACTTCTGTGGCAACACTGCTCTTTTTGCCCAGTGAAATTCATGGAAAAAAATTCTTTTACATTTCTCCTACAGATCGCTTAGGCTATACGGCTTTTGAAGCGTTTGGCGGCTCAGCTTTGTTTGGTTTGGCTAATACCGAAGTCGAGGGCACCGATGTTCTTCCTGCTTTTAGACTTGGCTATGCTAATTCCGGGTTTGGCGTGGCATTAGATTTGTCGCTCTCAAGAGATTGGAGCTCAAACAAAAGCATAAATAGCGATACAAGAACTACATATCTTGGCGATAATATAGGGCTTTCTTTTTCAATGCCTTTAGGTTCCGATACTTTTTATGCAAGAGCAAGATGGCTAAGCTATTATAGCCAAGCCAGCGAGACAGGCAATACTGAATTTAGCGACGATTATTCTGTAAAGAACGCAGTGGCAGGTTTAACTGGCACTTCTGGCTCTTTAACTTATGATGCTTATTTTGGCGCTATTCGCGAAGGCCACACCTATGAAGTAGATGGCAACAAAGCTGTTGATGAAGATACTTATCTCGGTTTGGCTTTGGGTTTTGATTTGGGCTATGCTGCTTTGCAAAGTTCAAATGCAAGAGTATTGGTCGGTTTGAATAATCAAATTGGCATGCTTTTTTACGATGAAGTAAAAAAAATTAAAAAGGCAGGCAATAATATAGGAGTTTTAATTTCTCCGAATATTTTAGGCGAAGTTGTTTTTCGCGATAATTGGTTAGCCTTTGCAGGGGCAACGCACTCTTTATTTTTTGCGATAATTAACCAAGACGGAGATAATAATACATCTTATACTATGCTAACGCAAGATCCCAGAAGAATTGACGGCTCCGCAACTGATCCTAGAACAGATGCTTTTGTCGGCGTTCGCTATGAAAAAACAAATTGGGCTTTAGAAGCGCAGGTTTCTGCAAATCCATTTACAGCTCTTGGCGGTCAAAACATTTTCGCTAATTTCGGCGGATTCATATATTTTTAAGGAGGTTTAAAAATGAAAAAGTTTTTCATTCTCGCTTTTGTTTCTGCAGCATTCTTCTTTGGCTGTTCCGCAGATGGATTTATAACCCCCAGCGGCGATACAGTTTGGAGCAAAGATGTTGAAGGCAACCCAGGTCCCGGACCTGGTCCCGGTCCTAACCCTGGTGGCTCCGGTTATTGCCTTAATTCTGGCAATAGTGCATGCTTAAAAATGGCCAGCAACTTTAATGCTAGTAATTGTTCTGCAGTTAATGGAAGTGCTGCCGGAAGTTGTAACGGTCCTTGGTATTGTTTTAATTATGACGGATATGAAGATTGCGACTGGACTGTCAGCAATGCTTCTGAAGACGCTGATTGTACTAGCCAAGGCGGTTTAATTGTTAACCTAACTTTTTGCGCTTTGTATGCAAATAACACTTACTAACACACTCTCATGACAAAATCCGTTAGAGCATCCTTTGCGGGATGCTAATTTTTAAGCCTTTGGCTTGCCGCCTCCAAAAACTTGGTAATGTCTGCCTCGTGCAGAGGGTGGTATAATTCTAGGATTTTTGAAAATGGCAAACGCTTTAAAAGAAGAGCCGTGAAACAAGGTTTTCATAGTTGATGAAAGTAGAAATTTTCTATATTACCGCGCATGAGAAAATCCGTTAGAGCATTCACCGGTGAAATAGTTCCCACAGACATTGCGCAAGCCATGGTGCTTGCGGCGGCGCGAGCGCCTAGCAGCAAAAATACCCAGCCTTGGAAGCTCGTTTTGCTTCAAGGGCAGGCTCTGGAAAATTTACGGGCAGATTACTCAAACGCATTCAACGAAGGCAAACCGCTTGCATTTGAATACACATACAGCCTAGACCCTCTGCCGGAAGCTTACAAAAAAAGAGCCGTGGAACTTGGCAAAGCATTTCTCACGCACAAAGGAATAGGCAGAGAAGACAAAGAAAAACGCAAAGAACACGATGGCGAAAACTTCAAATTCTTTGGCGCAAAACAAGTATTCTTTCTTGCCATGAACAAAGGCGAATACGAACAAGGAACATTCTTGGATTGCGGAATTTTTTTGCAAGCCCTAATAACAGAGCTGAACAATAGAGAACTTGGCTGCTGCGTGCAATACAGCGCAATGGCATATCCGGATTTATTGCGAAAACACATCCCAAATTCCGAAAATTTGCTGTTCCTGCTTGCGTTGCCATTTGGCTACCCAAAAACAGACAGCATAGCGAACAGTTTCACAACCAAAAGAGAACCTTTGGAAAACTTTTTCAGGGTGGTAGAATAATGACATTTGAAAAAAAAATTCTTTGCATAGGCGCTGGCTATGTAGGCGGACCTACCATGGCAATGATAGCCAAAAAATGCCCGCAATACCAAATCAAAGTAGTTGACATAAACCCAAACCGCATAAACGCTTGGAACAGCGATACGCTGCCAGTCTATGAACCAGGCTTAAAAGAAATTGTAGAAAACGCAAGAGGCAAAAACCTGTTCTTTGGAACAGACATAGAC
Organism: Candidatus Fibrimonadales bacterium; assembly: GCA_009777135.1. Lineage (GTDB taxonomy): Bacteria > Fibrobacterota > Fibrobacteria > Fibrobacterales > Fibrobacteraceae > Fibrimonas. Next base: position 2,952 of record WRMM01000160.1, on the reverse strand, counting down.
GCAAGCATAAAAGAAGCGGATATAATCTTTGTGAGCGTCAACACACCTACAAAAACTTTCGGATTCGGAGCTGGCAAAGCAAGCGATTTGCAATACATTGAAAAAACAGCCCGCAACATCCTTGCCGCAAGCGACAAAGGAAAAATCGTTGTTGAAAAAAGCACCCTGCCTGTGCGAACCGCAGAATCCATGGAACGCATTCTTAACAGCAACAACAAAGGGATACGTTTTCAAATAGTTAGCAATCCGGAATTTTTGGCAGAAGGAACCGCAATATCAGACTTGGAAAACCCTGACAGAGTCTTGATAGGCGGGCACAAAAGCGAAGAAGGCTTGGCGGCAGTAGAAGAAATAGCAAAAATCTACGCCAACTGGGTTCCGAGAGAAAAAATTATCACCACAAACTTATGGAGCTCTGAACTCTCAAAACTAACCGCAAACGCATTCTTGGCGCAGAGAGTTTCTAGCATAAACAGCATCAGCGCCCTTTGCGAAAAAACCGGCGCAAACATAGACGAAATTGCGCACGCAATAGGCAAAGATTCACGCATAGGCTCAAAATTTCTGAAAGCCTCCATTGGCTTTGGCGGCTCATGCTTCAAAAAAGATATTCTCAATCTAGTTTACTTATGCGAACACTACGGACTGCCAGAAGTCGCTGAATATTGGGAAAGCGTTGTGAAAATAAACGAATGGCAAACAACGCGCTCAGTCAAAAGGGTTTTGCGTTCCTTGTTCAACACGATAACTGGCAAAAAAATCGCCGTTTTTGGCTTTGCATTCAAGGCAGATACCAACGATACCCGCGAAAGCCCTGCGCTTTTGATTGTTAGAGAGCTTTTAGACGAACGGGCAATTCCTGTTATAACCGATTACAAAGCCGTGCCCGATGCAAAGCGAGATTTGAGCGATGCTCTAGACAAAGTTCAATTCGCCGAAGACCCCTACGAAGCCGCAAAAGATGCCCATGCAATCTTGCTCTGCACGGAATGGAAGCAATTCGCTGAGTTGGACTGGCAAAAAATTTACGATTTAATGAGCAAGCCAGCCCTTGTTTTTGATGGCCGCAACATTCTTGACGGCGAAAAGCTGAAAAAAATCGGCTTTGAATTTATGAGCATAGGCAAGGCGTAATTTTATACATTATCACTGTGGCAAAACATGTTGCTACGCTTATTTAACTAATGGAGAACCAAACAATGAACAAAATCAAATCGTTCATCAATACAAGGGCAAGGCATGCCTTGCCTCTGCAAAACCTCGCCAAAATCCTATTCGTTCTCATAATCGGGATCATCGGGGTTAAGACATTCACATCTTGCTCATCGGGCGGCGGTGGTGGTGGCGGTGGCGACGAAGCCGGATGGCAAGCCGCCGCCGCAACCGCATTCCGCAACGCCGACTTCGTGCCCGCGCTCGAAGACATTGCGCCCGCCGTGGTGGCGCTGCCGGGCGGGTCGGGATCGCTGAATAAGTCATCGGTAGGCGCGGCAAGGACGCTAAAAATGTCCACAGAGGCGAAAAAGACGCAGGCGGAACGGCGCGTAGCGTTGGCAAAGTCTAGCACGGTGCTGAACAGAATGGCCAGCGTTGCGCATGCCATTCCGGTATCCGCAATTCCCAGTTCGGCAGAGGTTGAATGGCTAATCGAGTTTTATGAAAATCTGCTCTCCGTGTCGGAAACGATTAAGGACGTCGTTCTCACGGATTTCGAGGGTTCCGACATTGAGGAACAGAACGAATGGTTCGACGTATCCGACGACATCCGCATCAAATATGAAACGAACGCCGCCGGACGGATCATATTCTACCAAGCGCCTAGGGCAACAATAAAACTCTCTATGCTCGCCGGCGGGACAAACGAAGTGTACGCCAAACTCAATGATTACCAATATTACCTCGAAGCGTTCGATGAGTACTATCCGATTACCGTAGACCTCTCTATGTCCTACAAAGGCAGCAAGTTCATTTCCGTTTCGATCGACGACGCTTCCTACGACTACTTTGAGTTTGAAGAGGTCGGCGGCGTCAAAAAATGCGTTAACGCCAGTACGTATGTTTCCCTCGATAGCGACTACCGCAGCTTTTACGCCTCCGCTTTTGAAGAGAACGCCACAGGTGCGGATATGTGGGGCTTTGAAAGTGGTGCCGATGATGGCGAATATAGCTATAGCTTCGAGAACGGTCATTTTTATGTTGTTGAGCCTACCTATAGTTTCACGAGCAGTTATACGAGCAACGAACATGTGGTGGTGGAAGATGTAAGGTTAGACATCGGCGCTTTCAACATCGTATCCGTTGAGGTGGATGAGCTTCTGGATGAGGGATGGATGGACGCGGCAACGATAACGCTTGCTGACGGCAGTAAAATCCCCGGACAGATAAATGATGATAGCGGGCGTTATAAGCTTGGCATGTATCAGTACCCCGATGAGTGGTGGCAAGGCTTATATTGGCATCAGTTTTGGTTCAGCGTTACCGAAGGCGCGACGAAATTCAGCGATCTCTTAGCCTCTTACGACAACGGCCTCGCTCTGAAGCCTGGCGTCGAGGATTACAATTTTGACACCTATAGGCAGAAGGCGCAGGCGGCGCATGATGACTTCAACCTGATATTCGATACGTTTAGCCATTTAACAATACGATTAGCCGCGCTGGATGATTTCTCGGACGCGATGGTGGATTTTGTGGCGTCTAAGGGTACGGGGTTTTAACTCTCCATGCCCACAACGCTATTCCGCTTAAAATCATAACTGCTTCTCACAATGGATAAGATATTGCCAGAGCAAAACTTCAATGGAATTATCAAAACAAGCGCACTGAAATGGCTTTGATTTTTCTACCTTATCCCTTATGCGCAAAAAGAAATACCGCATTGATTTGAGCAGCAGCATATTTTCTGGCTACATAGAGGAGAAGCTTCTCTATGTGGATAAAACCATGTTCATAGAG